>NZ_JBRREA010000004.1:0-179954 GCF_056759975.1 Stenotrophomonas sp. STEN031 | reverse complement strand
AAAACCCCGCGCATCAGGTCAGAGCATGCCGCGGCAGAGGCTCCCGGGTATGGCCCGCTGCCTATTTGGGCACGGCACTACAAACAAAAACGCCGCTTCCCGTAAGGGAAGCGGCGCTCTTGATCCGGCACTGGCCTGTTGAATCAAAGGCCCTGCGCGTGGCGCTCCTCTTCCTCCAGCATCTTCTGCTGGTCAAAGAAAGCCATGATGTCCTTCATGATCGGCCAGGTGCCCTCACGGCCCAGGGCCGACACCAGATACCAGGGCTGTTCCCAGCCCAGCTCGGCCACCACCTGCTCGGCAGCCGCCTTGGCCTCGTCCTCGAACATCAGGTCGGCCTTGTTCAGCACCAGCCAGCGCGGCTTCTTCAGCAGCTCCGGATCATGCTTGCCCAGCTCGCGCTCGATCGCACGCACCTGCTCGATCGGCGAGATGCCTTCCACGCCACCTTCCATCGGCGAGATGTCGACGAGGTGCAGCAACAGACGGGTGCGCTGCAGGTGACGCAGGAACTGCGCACCCAGGCCGGCACCATCGGCAGCACCCTCGATCAGGCCTGGAATATCGGCGATCACGAAGCTGCGGTAATTCTCAACCTTCACCACGCCCAGGTTCGGGTACAAGGTGGTGAACGGGTAATCGGCCACCTTCGGCGTCGCCGCCGAAACGGCACGAATCAGGGTGCTCTTGCCAGCATTGGGGAAGCCCAACAGGCCGACGTCGGCCAGCAGCTTCAGCTCCAGCTTGAGCAGGCGCTCCTCGCCCTCCTCGCCCGGCAGCGCCTGACGCGGCGCGCGGTTGGTGGAGCTCTTGAAGTGCATGTTGCCCAAGCCACCCTTGCCGCCCTTGGCCACCAGCAGGCGGTCGCCATGCGTGGTCATGTCGCCAATGACTTCATCGGTGTCGACGTTCATCACCACGGTACCCACCGGCACGGTGATGATCAGGTCTTCGCCCCCCTTGCCATAGGCCTGGCGGCCCATGCCGTTCTCGCCGCGCTGCGCCTTGAAAATGCGGTCATGGCGGAAGTCGACCAGGGTGTTCAGGTTTTCGTCGGCACGGATCCAGACGCTGCCGCCATTGCCGCCGTCACCACCATCCGGGCCACCGAGCGGAATGAACTTCTCGCGGCGAAAGCCGATGCAGCCATTGCCGCCGTTGCCAGCGATGACCTGGATCTCCGCTTCGTCTACAAGTTTCATGATTCTGGTTGCCCACTGATGGCGGCAGGCAAGCTGCCCGACCGCTGGATTCTACCGGCCCCGGTGCTGCCGGGGAAAACGGGCAAAGATGCCCGTGGAATGTTCTTCAAGCAACGAAAAACCCCGCCGAAGCGGGGCTCTCGTCAGCAGCCCACACCGGAGTATGGGCGGCTTGCGCGTACGGAATTAAGCTTCCGTGACGACGTTGACGGTGCGGCGCTTGTTGACACCCTTCACCGTGAACTCAACCTTGCCATCGACCAGCGCGAACAGCGTGTGGTCACGGCCCAGGCCGACGCCGGTACCCGGGTGGAACTGGGTGCCGCGCTGACGCACGATGATGTTGCCAGCTTCGATGGCCTGGCCACCGAAGATCTTGACGCCGAGGTATTTCGGGTTGGAATCGCGACCGTTGCGCGAGGAACCTACGCCCTTTTTATGTGCCATGACGGATTCTCCTTAGCAATTAGCCGGCGATGCCGGTGATTTCGATTTCGGTGTAGTACTGACGGTGACCCTGACGCTTCATGTGGTGCTTGCGGCGACGGAACTTGATGATCCGGACCTTGTCGGCGCGGCCGTGGGCCACAACCTTGGCGGTCACCGAAGCGCCCTTCAGCGCGTCACCCAGCTTGATGCCGTCGGCATCGCCGAGCATCAGGATGTTGTCGAACTTGATCTCGTTGCCAGCTTCGACTTCGAGTTTTTCCACGCGCAGGGTTTCACCCTGAACGACGCGGTACTGCTTACCGCCAGTTACCAGAACTGCATACATGACCAGACTTCCTCTGTAGTTATTGTGGTCGCCTTGCCCGCCATCGAGGGCGGACAGAAGCGGGATTTTACCGGGCAGACCGAGCCCGGGTCAACCCACCCCCTGCCCTGACCCGCGGGGCCTGAACCCCGATTCAGGCCCGCAGCCGACAACCGGCCCACTGGCGGGAAACAGCACTGGCAAAACTGGCAATTGCCCCCAAATGACAAGGCCGCTAGGCTGATTGACTGCCGTCAGCGACGCCCCCACACCTCCTGCTTCCGGCCCAGCCGGCAGCGGTCCAAATCGGATTTCCCATGGCGATGGATTTCATCCGCATCCGCGGTGCGCGGACGCACAACCTCAAGAACATCGACCTCGACCTGCCCCGCGACAAACTGATCGTGATCACCGGCCTGTCCGGTTCGGGCAAGTCCTCGTTGGCGTTCGACACCATCTACGCCGAAGGCCAGCGCCGCTATGTCGAGTCGCTGTCGGCGTATGCGCGGCAGTTCCTGAGCGTGATGGAAAAGCCCGATCTGGATCACATCGAAGGTCTGTCGCCGGCGATCTCCATCGAGCAGAAGTCCACCTCGCACAACCCGCGCTCGACCGTCGGCACCATCACCGAGATCTACGACTACCTGCGCCTGCTGTACGCCCGCGTCGGCAGCCCGCGCTGCCCGGACCATGGCTACCCGCTGGAAGCGCAGACCGTCAGCCAGATGGTCGACCAGGTGCTGGCACTGGATCCGGAACAGCGCTACATGCTGCTGGCGCCGGTCATCCGCGAGCGCAAGGGCGAACACGCGCAGGTCTTCGACCAGCTGCGTGCGCAGGGCTTCGTGCGTGTGCGCGTCGATGGCGAGCTCTACGAGATCGACGAAGTGCCGGCGCTGACCCTGCGCCAGAAGCACACCATCGAAGCGGTGATCGACCGCTTCCGTCCGCGCGAAGACATCAAGCAGCGCCTGGCCGAAAGCTTTGAAACCGCGCTCAAGCTTGGCGACGGCATGGCCACGGTGATGGCGCTGGATGCAGCCGATACCACGCCGCAGTTGTTCTCCTCAAAGTACAGCTGCCCGGTCTGCGATTACGCGCTGCCGGAGCTGGAACCGCGCCTGTTCTCGTTCAATTCGCCGGTCGGCGCCTGCCCGGGCTGCGATGGCCTGGGCGTGGCCGAGTTCTTCGATCCCAACCGCGTCGTCGTGCACCCGGAGCTGTCGCTGGCCGCTGGCGCGGTGCGTGGCTGGGACCGACGCAATGCTTATTACTTCCAGCTGATTGCTTCGCTGGCCAAGCACTACAAGTTCGATGTGGATGCTACCTGGCAGTCGCTGCCGGACAATGTGAAGCAGGCCGTGCTGTACGGCAGCGGCGAAGACCAGATCACCTTCACCTATTTCACCGAAGCCGGCGGCCGCAACCAGCGCAAGCACCGCTTCGAAGGCATCATCCCCAACCTCGAGCGCCGTTACCGCGAGACCGAATCGCCGGCGGTGCGCGAGGAGTTGGCCAAGTACATCAGCTCGCGACCGTGCCCGGAGTGCAAGGGCGCGCGCTTGAACAAGGCGGCGCGCAATGTGTTTGTCGCTGATCGTCCGTTGCCGGAAATCGCGGTGCTGCCGATCGACGAAGCCAAGCGCTTCTTCAGCGAACTGAGCCTGCCCGGCTGGCGTGGCGAGATCGCCACCAAGATCGTCAAGGAGATCGGCGAGCGACTCGGCTTCCTGGTCGACGTCGGCCTGGATTACCTCACCCTTGAGCGCAAGGCCGACACTTTGTCCGGCGGTGAAGCACAACGTATCCGTCTGGCGTCGCAGATCGGCGCCGGTCTGGTCGGCGTGATGTACGTGCTCGACGAGCCGTCCATCGGCCTGCACCAGCGCGACAACGAGCGCCTGCTCGGCACCCTCACCCGCCTGCGTGATCTGGGCAACACGGTGATCGTGGTCGAGCACGACGAAGACGCGATCCGCTTGGCCGATTACGTGGTCGATATCGGCCCGGGCGCTGGCGTGCACGGCGGCGAGATCGTCGGCCAGGGCCAGCTGCAGGACCTGCTGGATGCGCCGCGCTCGCTGACCGGTCAATACCTGTCGGGCAAACGCCAGATCGAGATCCCGGCGCGCCGCCACAAGCCCAACCCGAAGATGACGCTGCGCCTGCGTGGCGCCAGCGGCAACAACCTGAAGAACGTGGATCTGGATATCCCGTCCGGCCTGTTGACCTGCGTGACCGGCGTGTCCGGCTCGGGCAAGTCGACGCTGATCAACGACACCTTGTTCTCGCTGGCGGCCAACGAGATCAACGGTTCTTCGCACCCCATCGCCAAGTACAAGAGCGTCGAAGGCCTGGATCTGTTCGACAAGGTCGTCGACATCGACCAGTCGCCGATCGGCCGCACCCCGCGCTCCAACCCGGCAACCTATACCGGTCTGTTCACGCCGCTGCGCGAGCTGTACGCACAGGTACCGGAGGCGCGTGCGCGTGGTTACTCGCCGGGCCGTTTCAGCTTCAATGTGCGCGGCGGCCGCTGCGAGGCCTGCCAGGGCGATGGCCTGATCAAGGTGGAAATGCACTTCCTGCCGGACGTGTATGTGCCTTGCGACGTTTGCCACGGCAAGCGCTACAACCGCGAGACGCTGGAGATCCTCTACAAGGGCTTCAACATCAACGACGTGCTGGAAATGACCGTCGAAGATGCACTGCGCCTGTTCGAGCCCGTGCCGTCGATCGCACGCAAGCTGGAAACGCTGATGGACGTGGGCCTGAGCTACATCAAGCTGGGCCAGAGCGCGACCACGCTGTCCGGTGGTGAAGCGCAGCGCGTGAAGCTGTCCAAGGAATTGTCGCGCCGCGATACCGGCCGCACCCTGTACATCCTCGACGAGCCGACCACCGGCCTGCACTTCCACGACATCGAGGCCCTGCTCGGCGTGCTGCACAAGCTGCGCGACGAGGGCAACACCGTGGTGGTGATCGAGCACAACCTGGACGTGATCAAGACTGCGGACTGGATCGTCGATCTCGGTCCGGAAGGCGGCCATCGCGGTGGCACGGTGCTGGTCACCGGCACGCCGGAAGACGTGGCGGCACATCCGGACTCCTACACCGGCCAGTTCCTGGCCAAGATGCTGCCCTCGACCAGCGCGCGCCCGGAACAACCGGCGGCCGTGGCCAACAAGCCTGATGCGCGTCCGCCGCGCAAGGAAAAGCCGGTCAAGAAAGCAGCAGCCAAGAAGGCCGCCGCCCCCGCCAAGAAGAAGGCTGCAAAATGAGCAACGAACACAAGCAACTGGCCCGCGTGCCGATCAGCGTGCGCTGGCGTGACATGGACTCGATGGGCCACGTCAACAACGCCAAGTACGTTTCGTATCTGGAAGAGGCGCGCGTGCGCTGGATGCTGGGCGTGGAAGGCGTGTCGATGAGCGACCGCATCGCGCCGGTGGTGGCCAATACCAACATCAACTATCGCCTCCCGATCGTGTGGCCGAACGACATCGTGGTCGAGTTGTTTGTCGAGCGCCTGGGCAACAGCAGCGTGACCATTGGTCACCGCATTGTTGACCAGAACGACGACAGCAAGCTGTATTCGGACGGCAATGTGGTGGTGGTCTGGATGGATACGCAGACCGGCAAGAGCGCGCCCTTGCCGGAGGCTGTGCGGGGTGCTTCGAGCTGATCTCGCCTGACCTTTCTCCCTCCGGGAGAAGGTGCCCCGAAGGGGCGGATGAGGGTCGGTTCAGCACTGGCGTTGCAAGCAATGCCAGGCTTCGCTCGCACCCTCTCCCCAACCCCTCTCCCGGAGGGAGAGGGGCTTGATCTGCAGTTGCGAGCGTGGCCTCAACCTGCCCGCATTCACTGCCTTACTTCAACGCAACCTTCGGAAAATCCACCGGCACATCCAGCGCCACGTTGATGTAGTTGGTGAACAGGTTCAACGCCACATGGGCAAGAATCTCGACGATCTGCTCGTCACCGAAGCCCGCACTCCGCAGCGCCGCCACATCGGCATCGTCCAGCTGCGCACGCTGCTCCACCACTTTCAGCGCGAATCGCAATGCCGCCGCAGTGCGCGCGTCTTCGGACTGGCCCGACTGTGCCGACGTCATCTCAGCCGCACTGGCGCCGGCCTTCTGCCCCAACACGGTGTGCGCGGCCAGGCAGTACTCGCAACGGTTGCGGTTGGCGATGGCAACGGCGATCTGCTCGCCGAGCTTGCTGCCAAGGCTGCCCTTGCCCAGTGCGCCGAACGCAGCCCACATGCTCTGCAGTGCAGCCGGGGAATTGGACACTGCCTTGAACATGTTCGGCGTCGCGCCGAAGGCCTGGTGGATCTGTGCCAGCAGCGGCTGGCTGGCGGCGGGGACGGTCCGGGTTTCAAGATTGATGCGTGACATGGCGATCTCCTGATCGGTTGGGATGCTTGCCGGGCCATCAGCCCGTGAAAGAAGTATCCCGCCCTGATCCGAACGATTTGATACGATCAGTCCAGCAAACAAACCAATTGATACAGATGAGCAGCCTCCCGCCCGTGGATCGCCTGGCCGGCGTCCTGGAAAATTTCCGCTTCCAGGCGCAGCTGTTCCACTCCGGTCCGCTATGCGGACTGACCAGCTTCGATGCAGGTGAAGGCCACGCCTACCTGCACGTGCTGCGGCGTGGCCGGCTCGAGGTCAGCCATCCCGGCAGCCGCGATATCCCGACCTCGATGCACTTCGAGGAGCCGACCCTGCTGTTCTATCCACGACCGTTCAGCCATCGCTTCCACAACCCGCCACGCGAGGGCGCCGATTTCACCTGTGCACGCCTGGACTTCGATGGCGGCATCGCCCATCCGCTGGTACGTGGCCTGCCCTCGTTGATCGCACTGCCGCTGGCACGTATCCCCGGCCTGGCGATGACGCTGGAGCTGCTGTTCAACGAAACCGACAACGTCCGCTGCGGCCAACGCCTGCTCACCGATCGTCTGTTCGAAGTCGTGGTCATCCAGCTGCTGCGCTGGCTGCTCGATCATCCGCAGGAAGCAGGGATTCCCGCCGGCTTCATCACCGGGCTGTCGGATGCACGCCTGTCGCGTGCCTTGGCCGCAATGCACGATCGCCCCGGCGAAAGCTGGACACTCACCAGCCTGGCCGAACAAGCCGGCATGTCGCGCACCGCGTTTGCCAACAGCTTCCGCGACATCGTCGGGCAGACGCCGCTGGACTACCTCACCGATTGGCGCATCGCACTGGCCCAGCGCCGGCTGCGCCAAGGCCGACCGATCAAGACGCTGGCCGATGAGCTGGGCTATGCCAATGCCTCGGCGCTCTCGCGCGTGTTCGCCTCCAGAACCGGAATGTCGCCGCGCGACTGGTTGAAGCAGGCCGAGGCCTGATCAACGCGCAGGCGCGTCGCGCCGTACCTGCAGCATTCCGTCGACCTTGGTTCCGTCTTCCAGGCTCAACCGTAAGGGCAGCTGCGCGCCCTCCGCCAGCGGCACTTCCGGCTGCATCAGCATCAAGTGCAGACCGCCCGGCTTCAGCTCGGCAACAGCCCCAGCGGCGATCGGCAACCGCTCGATCTCGCGCATCCGGCTGACGCCCTGCACCACCGTGGTTTCATGCAGCGATACATCGCCAAAGGCCTTGCTGCCCGCGCCCACCACCACCACCTCGCTGGCACAGCCGTTGCGGATACGCGCAAAGCCGGCCGCCATCCGCATCGCCCCCGGGGTCAACCGCACCCAGCCCTGCTCCACGCTCACGCAGGCCGGTGCTGCAGCCGCCTCGAATGCACACAGGGCCAACAGTACGCACACGAATGGTTTGGTTATCATCAGGCCACGACTCCTTGCCGTTCGAGAAACCGCAGCATGACCACGCTCATCGAAGTGATCAACCATGGCCCCATCCGCGAACTGCGCCTGGCGCGGCCGCCGGTCAACGCGCTGGATACCGAACTGTGCCGCGCACTGATTGCCGCCGTCACCCTTGCGATGACCGACGACGTGCACGGCATCGTGCTTTCCGGCAGCGAACGCATCTTCACCGGCGGCATGGACGTGCCGCACCTGCTCTCGCATGGCGATGACAAGCGCAAACTGATGGACAGCTGGCAGGCTTTCTTCGGCGCTGCGCGTGTATTGGCCGAAAGCCGCGTCCCGGTGGTAGCCGCGCTGACCGGTCACTCGCCGGCCGGCGGCTGCGTGCTTGCACTGTGCTGCGATTACCGGGTGATGGCGCGCAGCGCCGACCCGGCAAAACCCTATGTGATCGGCCTGAACGAGGTACAGGTGGGCCTGGTCGCGCCGGAAGGCATCCAGCGCCTGATGCGTCGCGTGGTCGGTCACCACCGTGCCGGCGTCTTGCTGACCGGCGGCCAGTTGGTCAGCGCCGAGCGCGCCCTGGAGATCGGCCTGGTAGATGAACTGGCCGACGGCGCAGCGCAGGTGGTCGAACGCGCCATCGGCTGGCTGCAGGCCCAACTCAAGCTGCCGCCGCAGCCGATGCTGCAGACCCGCGCCATCGCCCGCGCCGACCTGCACGAAGCCATGCAGGCAGAACACATCCAGCTGGAACGCTTCGTCGAGGCCTGGTTCTCGCCGGATGCGCAGGGCGCCTTGCAGGCCCTGGCGGCCCGCCTGGGCAAGGGCTAGGAACGAGGGGAGAGGAGTGAGCAACGAGTAAAAGCAGGGGCAGGAGCTAGAAACGAGTGAATAGGAGTGAGCAGAGAGTAAAAGCAGGGGCAAGAGCAAGAACCTGGAGCCTGCAGTGGCCGTGGAGTGGCTGTGGCTGCGGCTGTTGCCCTTACTTACTCCTTACTCCTCTTGACTCACTTCTCGCCCTTCTTACTCCTCACTCCTCTTAACTCACTCCTCGCCTTATATAATCGCGGCCTGTCGAAAAGAAGGCCGCCGCCTTGTCCAACACGCCTGAACCCGTGGTCTCCGAACTGATTGACCTGCTGTCGCTGGAGCGGCTGGAGGACAACTTGTTCCGCGGCCAGAGCCGCGATATCGGCACCAAATACGTGTTCGGCGGGCAGGTGCTGGGGCAGGCGCTGGCCGCCGCCCAGGCCACGGTCGAGAACGGCCGTCACGTGCATTCACTGCATGCCTATTTCCTGCGCGCCGGCAACATCGACCACCCCATCGTCTATGACGTGGACCGCACCCGTGATGGCGGCAGCTTCTCGGTGCGCCGGGTCACCGCCATCCAGCACGGCAAGGTGATCTTCTTCTGCGCGGCCTCGTTCCAGCAGGCCGAGCGTGGCGCCGAACACCAGCACAAGATGCCGGATGTGCCGCAACCCGAGGACATCGAGCCGAGCCGTCCACTGCCGGCCGATGTGCTGGAGCGCTTGCCGGTGAAGGTGCAGCGCTGGCTTTCGCGCGGCGGTCCGTTCGAATTCCGCCACGTCTATCCGCGCGACGAACTGAACCCGCCCAAGCGCCCGCCCTATCACCAGGTGTGGCTGCGCTTGAACGAGAAGATCGGCGATGCGCCGGAGCTGCACCAGGCGCTGCTGGCCTATGCTTCCGACTTCCATCTGCTCGGCACGGCCACCTTCCCGCACGGCATCAGCTACTACCAGCCGCATGTGCAGATGGCCTCGCTCGACCATGCGATCTGGTTCCACCGCCCGTTCCGCGCCGACGACTGGCTGCTGTACTCGCTGGACAGCCCCAGTGCGCAGGATTCGCGCGGGCTGGCGCGTGGCCAGTTCTATACCCGCGATGGCGTGCTGGTGGCCAGCACCGCGCAGGAAGGCCTGATCCGCGTGACCCCCGACGACAACGAAGCGAGCAAGGGCTGAACCATGCGCAAGATTTTCAGCAGCCAGCGCGTCGAGAACGCCGAAGGTGTGGCGGAGATCCTGCGTGATGCAGGCATCGAGGTCCGCGTCACCAACGGCCGCTCGTACCACAGCAAGCGCCGCGGCCAGTTCAGCTATACCGACAAGGTCAACAACGAGAACCTGCCTTCGGTCTGGGTGGTGCATGCCAATGACCAGCCGCGGGCGCGTGAGATCCTGCGCGACAAGCGCCTGCTCGACACCACCCGCCGCGACCATCCCACCGCCGAATACGCCTTCCGCGAAGCGCCCGCAGAGGCCGGCAATGGCCGCAGCTGGGCGTGGCGGATCCGCATCGCGCTGCTGGTGGTGATTGCCGGCGTGGCATTGGTGATCATGATGCGCCATCGCACTGCGCCGACCGCTGCTCCGGCTGCCCCCGCCGCGCAGGCACAGCCGGCCCAGCCGCAACCGGGCGAAGACGAGTTCCGCGTACGCATCCAGTCCCAGCCCGACACCCCGCCGGCGGCACCGGCACCGGCACCCGCACCCGCACCCGCACCCGCACCCGCACCCGAAAAATAATCGGTCACATCGGGCTTCGGTGCCCGTCCTGTTTGGCAGTACCGTCGAAAAGGCCTGTCCGATGAGCACCGAAACGCTGGAGATCCTGCTGCAGAACGAGCTGCCTGCCGCCCGCCAGGGTTGCACGCAGTCCTATGGGCGCATCGTGGTGGCCTGCCAGAACACGGTGACCGCGATCGCCCTGGCCATCACCCGCGATGTACAGGCCAGCGAGGACATCGCCCAGGAAGCCTTCATCAAGGCCTGGCAGCAGCTCACCCAGCTCAACAACAGCTCCAGCTTCCTACCCTGGCTGCGGCAGATCACCCGCAACCTGGCCCGCGACTGGCTGCGCGCCAACCGCAACCGTCCGCTCAGCGGTGAGGCTGCGGAAATCGCCATCGGCATGGCCGCCGATCCCTCGCCCAACGGTGTCGACGCGATGGCGCGGGTGGAGGAAGAACTGGTCGCCGAGGAAATCATCTCGGCCCTGCCCGAGGACAGCCGCGAAACCCTGCTGCTGTACTACCGCGAAGGCCAAAGCTCACAGCAGGTGGCCATGCTGCTGGGCTTGAGCGACGCGGCTGTGCGCAAGCGCCTGTCACGCGCCCGTGCCAGCGTGCGCGAGGAAATGCTCAGGCGCTTCGGTGAGTTTGCCCGCAATACCGCGCCAGGTAGCGCATTCGCGGCACTGGTCAGTTCAACCTTGATGCTGGCCGCACCAGGCACCGCCAGTGCGGTCATTCTCTCAACTTCGCTTGGCGTGGCAGGCAGTAGCGCCGGCAAAGTCGGCCTTGGCGGACTGGGCACCAATACCGTATTCGGCGGTGCCGCGGCGGGAGGGCTGGGCGCAACCCTGAACACCGTATTCCCCAATCCCTTCGACATGTGGGTAGTACTGGGTGCCATGGTGTTCGGCACCTTGGCTGCGTTCTTCTCCAGCCTCTATCTGCTGCATTTCGCACATACCCAAACAGAACGTAGCCAGGTACTGCGCTTCATGCGCCTGCATACCCTCACTGCCCTGTTGTTCTGCATCAGCGCGCTGAGTGGCATCGTGCTTCGGCTAGGCACCACTGCCGGGCTGCTCCTGCTGGCAGTTGGCATGATTGCGCTGAACTACCAGTACCTGGTCACCCTGCCCCGCACCATGGCCTTGATGCTGGCGCGCGACGCAGCGCAGCATGGCCGCGCCGGTCCCAGTTGGGTGTATCGCAGCCTGTTCGGGCGTGGCGCGGTCATCAGTTCCTCGTTGCTGGTCGTTGCCGCAGTGGCTTTCTCCCTGTTGCGCACTTGAGCAAACAAAAAAACACACCCGCTGCTGCCAGCGGGTGTGTTGTCGATCGGCGCCTTTGTAGCACTTACTTCGCAGCGGGAGCCTGCGGCGGCATCGGGCCGCGCGGGCCACGGTGCTCGCGGTGGCCGTCCTTGCGCGCGGCCTCCAGTTCGGCCGGGCTCAACTTGCCATCCTTGTTGGTATCGGCCTTGGCAAACCACTCGGCACGGCGCTGTTCGGCACGGGCCTGGCGATCGGCCTGGTCGATATAGCCGTCCTTGTTGACGTCCAGGCGGGTGAAGTTGGCCTGGTACTCGGCGGCGCTGATGCGGCCATCGTTATCGGTATCCATGCCACGCATGAAGCCGCCATCGCGGTGGCCGCGATGGCCGCCATGGCGATCACCGCCGTGACGGCCGTCATGGCGCATCTGCGCCATTTCCTCGCGCGACAGCTTGCCATCCTTGTTCTTGTCCAGCTCGTCGAAACGCTGCGCCAGGCGCGGACGCGCCGCCGCTTCCTGACGATCGACCACGCCATCATTGTTGGCATCCAGACGCTGTGGCGCCGGGTTCGGGCCGGTCGGCGCAGCCGCGAACACCAAGCCGGTCGCCGAGGTGGCCAGCAGCATCGCCAGCAGGAGGAAGGGTTTGCGGTGGGTCTTGGTCATGGTGTGACTCCGTGGTGAGACAGCGGACGCGGCATTGCGTCCTCGCTACGGTCAACGCGCGGGCCACCGCAGCGGTTGACCGGCGGGCCGGCGATATTCATCGCGCAGACAGGCGCAGGTTTTGCGACGCGCCACGGCTATGCTGTGCACATGGCAGCCCACGGTGAAAACAACGACGAACTGCGCCTGTTCCAGACCGGCGAGCACCCCTGTGGCTACTGGCCGGAACGGCAGGCCCGCGATCTTGTCCTGGATCCCCAGGACCAGCGTCTGGGTGCGCTCTACCCGATGGCGTTGACCTGGGGTTTCCGCCGCTCCGGCGATCTGGTCTACCGGCCACACTGCGAAGGCTGCCGCGCCTGTGTACCGGTGCGCATTCCGGTCGACCGTTTCAATCCGGATCGCAGCCAGCGCCGCTGCCTGGCACATAACGCCGACCTGCAGTGCCGGATCCTGCCGGCCGAACGCACGGACGAGCAGTTCGCGCTCTATCAACGCTACCTGACCCATCGCCATGCCAAGGGCGGCATGGACGAACACGGCCCGCATGAGTTCGACCAGTTCCTGATCGGCAGCTGGTCACATGGCCGTTTCATGGAAATCCGCACCCCGGGCGTGGCCGGCAAGCGCGGGCAACTACTGGCCGTCGCGGTCACCGACGTCACCGACCTGGGTTTGTCGGCGGTCTATACGTTCTTTGACCCCGAACAGGAAAAACGCAGTCTGGGCACCTTCGGCATCCTCCAGCAGATCGCCTGGGCGCAGCGCAACGGCTTGCCGCATTTGTACCTGGGCTATTGGATCGACGGCCACCGCAAGATGGACTACAAGCGCCGCTTCCATCCGCTGGAGTATTTCGACGGCAAGCGTTGGGGGCAGGGCGAACAGGACCTTGGCAGTACCCTGCCCTGATTGAGACGCAGCTCAATTTCAAGCGGCCTTGATACATATTTAACCGGGATTTATGCAGAATAGGAATGTCATCGCGCACCGTGATGGCGCAAGGAAGTATCCATTCAACAGGAGTAATGCGTGAAGACCCAACTACTGATTCTGGCTGCCATTGGCACCCTGGCCCTCGCCGGCTGCAAGAAGGCCGAAACCCCGGCCACCGACGCACCGGCAGCCACCCCGGCCGCTGCTCCGGCAGCACCGGCAGCCGAAGTCACCCCGGCACCATCCACCGACACCGTCAAGGCCGGCACCGGCGTTCCGGAATGCGACCAGTACCTGGAAAAGGTCTACGCATGCATCAGCGACAAGGTTCCCGAAGCCCAGCGCGACATGATGAAGCAGGGCATCGAGCAGTCGCGTAGCGCCTGGGCCGGCGTAACCGACAAGACCGAGCTGGCCAACCAGTGCAAGACCGCACTGGAACAGGCCAAGACCAGCTTCGGCGCGATGGGCTGCACGTTCTAAGCAACGTTGCGGCGCTGTCCGTGGACGCCCCGCTTGCGGGGCGTCCGTGTTTTCGCCCTATCGTCATGGCGACGTGAGAAAATCGCCAGATGCGCATCTCAACCCTACTCGCCCCGATGACCCTGCTGTTGGCAGCCTGTTCCACCTCACCCAGCGGCAGTGCCGACACCGGCGCGCCCGCCCAGTTGCGGCTGGCGACCTACAACACCTCGCTGTATTCCGATGAAGAAGGCGGCCTGATCCGTGAACTGCAGGGCGACAGTGCGCACGCGCGCAAGATTGCTGCCGTGCTGCAGCAGACGCGACCGGATCTGGTCCTGCTCAACGAATTCGATTTCGACGACGCCCACCGCGCCGCCGACCTGTTCCAGCAACGCTATCTCGAAGTCGCCCAGGCGGGCGGCGGCGCAGCCCTGAAGTACCCGTATCGTTACCTGGCCCCGGTCAATACCGGCGTACCCAGCGGCCTGGACCTGGACAACAACGGCAGCGTCGGCGGCAAGGGCCGCGAACGCGGCAACGACGCCTGGGGCTACGGCCTGCACCCTGGCCAGTACGGCATGCTGGTGTTGTCCAGGTATCCGATCGATGAGGCGGCGGTACGTAGCTTCCAGCTACTGAAGTGGAGCACGATGCCTGGCGCACTGCGCCCGACCGACCCCAGCACCGGCAAGTCGTTCTGGCCGGATGCGGTGTGGTCACAGCTGCGACTGTCCTCCAAATCTCACTGGGATGTGCCGGTGAGCACCCCGCTGGGCACCATCCACGTATTGGCTTCCCACCCCACCCCGCCGGTGTTTGATGGCAAGGAGAAGCGCAACGCCGCCCGCAACCACGACGAACTGCGACTGTGGAAGGAATACCTCGATGGCGGCGACAAGCCGTGGCTGTGCGATGACAAGGGCAGCTGTGGTGGCTTGGCCGCCGATGCGCGCTTCGTCATCGTCGGCGATCTGAACAACGATCCGGCCGACGGTGATGGCCGTCACGACGCCATCCTCGAATTGCTCGAGCACCCGCGCGTGTTGCGCTACCCGACCCCGACCAGCGTCGGCGCCGAACAGACCAGTCTGGCCTACGCAGAGAAAGGCATCGTCCGCCGCGGCGCACCGCAACATGCAACCGGCGATTTCGGCCCGCGCTCGGGCACGATGCGCCTGGACTATGTGCTGCCTTCCACTGGCCTGAGCTATATCGGCAGCGGCGTGTTCTGGCCCGCCAATGACAGCCCGGAGGCGAAGATCGCCGATGGCAGCGATCACCACCTTGTCTGGGTGGATGTGAAGTAAAAAAACGCCGGCTTAGCCGGCGTTTTTTTTGGCTTCTGTTTTTTGTGGGAGCGGCGTAAGCCGCGAAGCGCGTACATCATCAGATGACGATACATCCCGCTGCTGCAGCATTGCCAGCTTCGCGGCTTACACCGTTCCCACAAGCGCGCGGGCGACGGCTGGTGCGGGAGCTGCATCAGAGCAGCAAAGCTTTACCCCTGCCCAACCCTCCCCTTGCCTTCGGCAAAGGGAGGGAGCTCAGCGCTCAGCGCTCAGCGCAACTCTATCCCGATTGCCGCTGCCGCATCGCGTGCAATCGCACGCGCCTGCTCCACATCGGCGGCACGTGCCAGGGTCACGCCAACGCGACGCTGACCCTGCACCATCGGCTTGCCGAACAGGCGCAGCGCCGAGTCCGGATGGATCAATGCTTCAGCGACGTTGCTGAAGAACGGCACGCCATTGCCCTGCGCCAGCATCGCGCACGATGCCGAAGCGCCGTTGTGGCGAATGTTCGGGATCGGCAGACCAAGGATGGCGCGTGCGTGCAGGGCGAACTCGCTCAGCTCCTGCGATACCAGGGTGACCAGGCCGGTGTCATGCGGACGCGGCGAAACTTCGCTGAACCACACCGCGTCGCCCTTCACGAACAACTCCACACCGAACAGTCCCCAGCCGCCAAGGTCATCGGTGATGGCGCGGGCAATCTGCTGCGCGCCTTCCAGCGCCTTGGCCGACATCACCTGCGGCTGCCAGCTTTCACGGTAGTCACCGTCCTTCTGCAGGTGGCCGACCGGGTCGCAGAACGCGGTGCCACCGGCATGGCGCACGGTCAACAGGGTGATCTCGTAATCAAAATCGATGAAGCCTTCGACGATGCAACGGCCAGCACCAGCGCGGCCGCCGGTCTGTGCGTACTCCCAGGCCGGGCCGATGTCGGCGTCGCTGCGCAGCGTGCTCTGGCCCTTGCCGGAGGACGACATCACCGGCTTGACCACACATGGCAGGCCGATGGCGGCGACGGCTTCGTGGTATTCGGCTTCGGTATCGACGAAGCGATACGGCGAGGTCGGCAGCCCCAGGGTCTCCGCGGCCAGGCGACGAATGCCTTCGCGGTCCATGGTCAGGCGCGCCGCGCGCGCGGTCGGGATCACCCGCAGGCCCTGCTCGGCTTCCAGCTGCACCAGAGTTTCGGTGTGGATGGCCTCGATCTCCGGCACCACCAGATGCGGTTGCTCCTGCGCGATCAGCGCCTTCAGCGCGGCCGGGTCGAGCATGTCCAACACGTGGCTGCGGTGCGCCACCTGCATGGCCGGGGCATTGGCATAGCGATCGGCGGCAATCACTTCCACCCCGAAGCGCTGCAGTTCGATGGCCACTTCCTTGCCCAGTTCGCCCGAACCAAGCAGCAGCACGCGGGTGGCAGAGGGGGACAGCGGGGTACCGAGGGTGATCATCAGGCAGGTCCGGGAGACGCTAAAGAGGGTGCCTATTCTAGGCAACGCCGCCCAGCGAGGGGACATCGTAGCCCGGGTAAGCGCCAGCGCACCCGGGGAAATGAGCGGAACGAGCGTGGCGATCGCGGGCCAGCCTACTCCCCGGGTGCGCTGGCGCTTGCCCGGGCTACGGGTTCCTGGCCCGGCGGGAGGGCCGCTCCAGAAACGCTTGCATGTTGATATCAATTTGATATCTTTCAACCCAACCACCACGGAAGATGTGCCATGAAAGAGAAGTCCCTCGGTTCCCTCCCCGGCATCTCCACCCTGCTCGGCACCATCGTGCTGATGCTGGCTGGCGCAGCGTCCATCATCGGCGCGGTGTTCGTCACCAACAACGGCATCGGCGGCGGCGGATTGCTGGTGCTGGCCGGCATCGTGCTGATCACCGTGGGCATCTTCCTCAGCGCCGGCCTGTACATGGTCCAGCCCAACCAGGCGGCGGTGATCAGCCTGTTCGGCAAGTACGTCGGCACGGTCAAGGACAACGGCCTGCGCTGGAACAACCCCTTCTACACCAAGCGCAAGGTCAGCCAGCGCGTGCGCAACTTCGAAAGCGGCAAGCTCAAGGTCAACGAGCTGGACGGCTCGCCGATCGAAATCGCCGCAGTCATCGTCTGGCAGGTGGTCGACGCTTCCGAGGCGGTCTACAACGTCGACGACTACGAGAGCTTCGTGCACATCCAGTCCGAATCGGCGCTGCGCGCGATGGCGACCAGCTATCCCTATGACCAGCACACCGAAGGCCAGCTGGCCCTGCGCAGCCACGCCACCGAGATCTCCCAGCACCTGAAGGACGAACTGGCCGAACGCCTCGCCGATGCCGGCGTGCAGGTGCTGGATGCACGCATCAGCCACCTGGCCTATGCCCCGGAGATCGCCCAGGCCATGCTGCAGCGCCAGCAGGCCAGCGCGGTGATCGCCGCACGCACGCAGATCGTCGCCGGTGCCGTCGGCATGGTCGAGATGGCGCTGCTGGAACTGCAGAAGAACGCCGTCGTCACCCTCGACGAGGAGCGCAAGGCACACATGGTCAGCAACCTGTTGACCGTGCTGTGCTCGGACCGTGGCACCCAGCCCATCGTCAACGCTGGCTCGCTGTACTGAACAACGTAACGAGGTAACCGTAGTGAATGTCTATGCCCCCCTGATCATCGCCGCCACCGGCATCCCCGCTCTTTGCTTCGCGGTATGGAGCGGACGCCCTGGCACCGCGCACGCACGCGGCATGGGGCTGCGCTGGGCCTTGATCGCGCTGTGCATGTTCGTGGCCGCCACCGGCGTCTATCTGGCCGGCGACAACCGCAACATCGCCTACGGCGTGATCATCGCGCTGGTGGTCGCGGTCAACGCATTGGGCATTTCGCTGGTGCTGCACCTGCGTCGCGGCAACAACGGAGCACCCCGCCGGTGAGCGAGAAGAAGGCCTATCCGCTGCGCATCAACGCTGAAGTTCTGGCGGCTGCCCAGCGCTGGGCCGATGACGAACTGCGCAGCCTCAACGCGCAGATCGAGTATGTGATCCGCGATGCCCTGCGCAAGGCCGGGCGTCTTCCCAAACCCAAAGCTGATGACAAGGAAGAACAATGAGCAAGCGTTGGCAATACCTCACCATCGAACTGTCTGCCTCGATGCTCAAGGGTGGCCCTACCGCCGAGAAGATCCAGGCGGAGCTGACCAAACAAGGCAACCTCGGCTGGGAACTGGTCAACATGGTGCACTACGGCCAGCTGTCACCGGCCATGCTCATCTTCAAGAAGGAACAGTGATGAAGGCGCGGCTCGCCGGGATCGCTACCGCCCTACTGCTCATCACCGCGCCCGGCATGGCGGCGGAAACACCCGCAGCGCTGGCCACGCGCCTGCTCGATCAGCTTGACGCGGGTCACTACAGCGAAGCGGAGGCCAGTTTTTCCACGCAGATGAAGGCCGCGGTACCCGCGGACAAGCTCAAGGCGGTATGGGAATCACTGCCCGCGCAGATGGGCGCGGCAGGCCAGCGTGGCCAGGCCCATACCAGCGAAGCCGACGGCCATCGCATCGTCGTCATTCCCTTGAACTATGCCAACGGGCAGCTGCAGGCGCGCGTGGCCCTGGACCAGAACGACAAGATTGCTGGCTTCCTGCTGCAGCCAGCAGCCGCCGCGCCGGCAGCCGCACCCGCCAGCGATGCCAACTTCAACGAGCAGCCGTTCACCGTACCTGGCAGCGCACCCGGCAAGGCAGGCCTGCCCGGCACCCTTGCCCTGCCCAAGGGCAAAGGCCCGTTCCCGGCCGTGGTGTTGGTGCATGGCTCCGGTCCGCAGGACCGGGACGAGAGCAGCGGCCCCAATCGCCCGTTCCTGGACATCGCCCGCGGACTCGCCGCGCAGGGCATCGCCGTGCTGCGCTATGACAAGCGCACCCACGCAAGGCCGCAGGATTTCCAGGGCAGCTTCAGCATCGACGATGAAACTACCGACGATGCCGTCGCCGCGGTCACCGCCTTGGCCAGCACTGCCAGCATTGATCCACGCCGTATCTATCTGCTCGGTCACAGCCAGGGCGGCCTGCTGGCCGGACGCATTGCCAAGGCCAGCAAGGGGAAGTTCGCAGGATTGGTATTGTTTGCGGCGCCCGCGCGGCCCCTGCTGGACCTGCTGGCCGAACAGAACCGCTACATGGTCGGCCTGGATGGCAACATCACCACCGAAGAACAGGCCCACCTGCAGGCACTGGATGCGGCCATCGCGGCGGTACGCAGCAACCCGGATGCACGCCTGATGGATACCCCCGGCCGTTTCTGGCAGCAGCTGGAGCAGGTCGACCCGATCGCCGATGTGCGCGACAGCCAACTGCCGGCATTGCTGCTGCAGGGCGGACGCGACTTCCAGGTGGTGGATGCCGATTGGCAACGCTGGAAACAGGGACTGGCTGGCGATCGCTACCGCTTCCATCACTACCCCGCCCTCAATCACCTGGGCATCGCCGGTGACGGCAAGGGCTCGCTGGAGGAATACGCGCGACCGGGGCATGTCGATGCCACGATGATCAACGACATCGCGCACTGGCTGAAGGCGCAGCCATGAGCACCACCGCGCCCCGTGCCGCAGCGTTCGATGCAGCCTTGAGGGTAGCCAAACCCACCAGCTCGCTGTTGTTCTGGCTATGGGCGCCAATGCTGCTGGTGCTGAGCATTGATCCCTTGATCCGCCTGTTCGCCGGCAAGCTGCCGTTCACCACGTCGTTCAACTCCTGGGGCGGCTGGCTGGTGCTGCCCTTGGTTGGGGCCGCATTGACGCTGGCCTACCGTCGCCGCGAGCTGCGCCTGGATGCCCAGCAACTGACCATTGCCAGCACCCTGTACACCCGGCGCGTACCGCTGAGTTCGATGCGCCTGGACCGCGCACGCATCGTCAACTTCGCCGAAAACCCGGACTTCAAACCGGGCATGAAATCCAACGGCTTCCAGTTTCCCGGTTTTCGCGCCGGGCACTTCCACATGAAGGATGGCGGCAAGGGCTTCTGCCTGATCACCGACGACAGCCGCGTACTGGTGATCCCGTTGCGCGATGGCAACTGCGTGCTGGTAAGCCCCGAGCAGCCGCGCGCGTTGCTGGATGAACTCAAGCGACTGGCCGCCGACGGCGCACGGGCCTAAGCTGCGCGCATGCGCAATGCTCCCCACATCCTGATCAACACACCGGACATCGAGATATGGCCCGGTGGCCTGTTGCGCGCGCGCAGCAGCGACGACGCCCGGGTGCTGTCCCGGGCAACACACGTACTGCGCCGCAAGCGCGATGGGCGCTATCTGGCTGCGCAGCTGCGCGGTGGACTGATGCCCCTGGTGGCCAGGTTGGCGGACGACCCCGGCATCGACTTTGCGTTGACCGCACTGCAAGCCCTGCGCACGCAGTCCTCCCGCATTCCACCGCCGAGCGGCAGCCTGCCGTTACATCAGCTGCATCTGCACCTGCAGCAATTGAACCTGGATGCCGATGCCTATGCGGCGCAGACCGGCTTACCGCTGGTCGCCGAACCGGCGCATCTGCGCTTGGCGGGCTTCGATCGTTACCGTCGTCCACTGTGGCTGACCGGTGCTGCAGCGCGCGGCTGGCAGCGCATGCAGCAGGCAGCAGCCCTTGATGGCGTGGCCCTGGACGCGATCTCCGGCTATCGCAGTCACGACTATCAGCTCGGCATCTTCGAGCGCAAGCTGGCACGCGGCCTGAGCGTAGACGAGATCCTCACCGTCAATGCCGCGCCTGGCTACAGCGAACACCACGGTGGCAACGCGCTGGATATCAGCGCGCCTGGCGAACCGCCGGCCGAGGAATCCTTCGAACACACCGCAGGCTTCGCCTGGTTGCAGCAGCACGCCGCGCGCTTCGGTTTCCACATGAGCTACCCGCGCGACAACCCGCACGGCATCGTCTACGAACCCTGGCACTGGTGCTATCGCAGCGCTTCGGACTTGTAGGAGCGGCGTAAGCCGCGAAGCTGACGCAACCGGGCTGCCGGGCAAAATCGCAACCAAGATGAGCACCCGGCTCGACGCTGAGGCGGATGCGACCTGGTAGGCAGAAACTCGGTGCTGACGCTCTACTGGCTTCGCGGCTTACGCCGCTCCTGCAAAAAGCAGCCACGCGCACTGCCGTGCTGCTCAATCCTGCGAACGATTGGTCTTCTGCTTCGGATCGGTGCTGAAGTCGGCGATACGCCACAGGTACAGGCTGGCCCAGGTGCGGTACGGGCCCCAACGCTCGCCGCGCTCGGCCAAGGCCTTGGGCGTCAGCATGGTCTCGCCACCGTCCACACGCTGCGCGCCCTTGCGGATGCCGAGGTCATCGACCGGCAGAATGTCAGGCCGGCCGAGCCGGAACATCAGCATCATCTCCACTGTCCAGCGGCCGATGCCACGTACTGCCACCAAGGCGTCGACGATGGACTGGTGATCCATCACCGACATCTGCCGCAAGCTCGGCAGTTCGCCCGCGCGCTCGCGCCGGGCCAGGTCACGCAGCGCCAAGGCCTTGTTGCCGGATACACCACATGCACGCAACCCCGGGTCATCAATCAGTTCAAGACTTGCAGCGTGCAGTCGTTTGCTGCCAATCGCCGCTTCCACCCGTCCAACTATCGTCGAGGCAGCCTTGCCACTGAGTTGCTGGAACAGGATAGCCCGCGCCAACGCATCTACCGGGTCGAACGAACGCGCCCAGCCTTGCGGCGCCGGCAACGGTCCAACGCGGCGCACCCAGCTGGCCAGACGCTTGTCCACCCGCTGCAGGTGCGCCTGCGCCTCATCGATATCGAAACCGCGCCGGTAGCGGGGCATGGCTCAGCGACGCAAGGCACTGAGTGCGAGCAGCAGCCAGCCGCCCATCAAGGTAATGCCACCGGCTGGCGCCAACCGGGTGGGCCAATGCATCAGCACATTGCCCACCAGGCTGCCGGAGAACAACAACGTCCCCAGCAGCAATACATACAGGGCCCCCCGGCCCAACTGGTTCACCGAAGAAGCACCCAGGCCCACCAGCACCACCCCGTGGCCGAATGCATACAAGGACGCAGTATTCAGATGTGACTGTGCCAGCGGCTCGCTCACGCCATGTGAGGCGTAGGCCGACAAACCAATCGCCGCCGCCGCCAACAAGCCACCACAGAACGCAAGAAACGAGGGCTTACGCGCACGCCGTTCCACTCCCAACATCTCGCTCTCCCATCAATCCTGCAAACGCTTTGCACAAAAAAAACGCGCCGCTGGAAGCGGCGCGTTTTCTCGATCAGATCATCGACAACAACCCGATGATTACTTGACCGCCCAGTAGAGGTCGTAGGAACCATCGACGGTGAAGGCCTTGGCCACACCACCCTTCCACGACTCATACGGACGATCAACAACTTCGTTGCCGGTGGTGGTAGCCCAGGCACGCAGGCCGTTACGGGCCAGGTCCAGGCCAGCCATGTGGCCGGTGTAGGAAGCAAATGCCGAACGGTGGGCCGGTGCGTGCACGTAGGTCACCGGGTTGCCCGCGGGGATCTTGACGCTCAGCTCGGCAGCATCACCGGCAGCAGCCGGGGTGGCAGCGACGGCCGGGGCAGCAGCTTCGCCGTCCTTCTTGTCAGCGGCCTTGTCGGCAGCCGGTGCAGCAGCGCTGCCCTTGCGAACCGGCAGAGCCACGTCGAAGGCGTACTTTTCAGCACCGAAATCGGTGGTGACGATGCGCACCGGACCCGCTGCAACCAGGCCATTGGCATCCATCGCACGCTTGATCCACTCCATGTTGTCGTCGATCGACTTCTGGATGGCGTCGTTGTTGCGGTCGATGTTGCCGGCGTTGACCACCAGCAGGTTCTCGGCCGGCACCTGGACAACCTTCAGATCGGTCAGCGGGGCTTCGGCAGCGGCGTAGTCAACGTTCGGCACCGAGGCCAGCATGTTGGCCATGCGCGACAGGCCCAGCTTCAGGTCGTCACCGATGTGGCGGCTGACGTACAGGCCGGCGTAGCGACCGAACAGGTCGAAGCCGTACTTGACGCTGTAGTCCTGGGTGATCTTGACGTTGCGGTCGTTCTTGCCAGTCGGCTCCAGGGTGAACGAGGTCACCTTGTCGGTACCGCGGGTCGGGTCTTCAATGGCAATCACGACGCGCTTGTTCTTCTCGCTATCGGTGATCTGCCAGCTGCCCTGGCCCAGGTCCTTGGAGGAATAGTCCATGCGTGCGCCCTTGCCGGCGTCCGGACCGCTGAACTTCAGCTCCACGGCCTTGTCGCGCAGCACCAGCGGATTCCAATCCTTGAAGCGGCGCAGGCTGTTGACCGTGTCATACACGATCGTCATCTTGCGATTGGTTTCGATGCTTTCGGTAATGTGGCGTTCGCCCGGCAGACACACGCCAATGAGGACAAACAGGCCAGCTACGATCCCCAAAGCGATCAGGAACTCGATAATACGGGTCATTCAGGAGTCTCCGGGGCCGATCCCACGGCCGGGTTGATTGAAGCGAAGCCCCCATCCTATCAGGCTTTTCGCAGGTTGTTCACCACATTTGGCATGCCGGTTTCCATTACCAGAATGCGCTATCTCATCGATAGGCCGCAGGGTAGCGTATCAACCACCAACCCTACGCGCCTTCACCCGATAGCTGGGGCTGTATAACGCCTTAGCCGCGCTATTTTCCACCGTCCGAGGTGTCCAGCACCAGTACTGCAGGCAACTTTTCCCCGATCACCGCCTGCCCGCCCCGCGGCGAACCCCGGTGGCGCATTCATGCGGGCCGGACAGCCACCGTGCGGCCTGTGGCTCACACCAGTTGCAGTTCAAAGGCCTTGAGTACGGCACGGGTACGGTCGCGGACGCCCAACTTGGAAAGAATATTGGACACGTGGTTCTTGATCGTGCCCTCGGCCACACCCAATGAGTTGGCGATCTCCTTGTTGGAAAAACCGCTGGCCATCAGCCGCAGGATCTCGGTCTCGCGATCGGTCAGCGGATCCGGCCGGTCCAGGCTGACGAACTCATTGCGCATGTGCTCCAGCCCCGACAGCAGGCGCTGGGTCACCGCCGGCTGCACCAGCGAGCCGCCATTGGCCACGGTACGGATGGCGCCGACCAGCTGCTCCAGGGTCACATCCTTCAGCAGATAGCCCTTGGCACCGGCCTTGAGCCCGGCCAGCACCAGCTGATCATCATCGAAGGTGGTCAGGATGATCGATGGTGGCAACGTACCGGCCCGGCTCAGCGTCTGCAGCGCCTCCAGCCCCGACATCACCGGCATGCGCATGTCCATCAGCACCACATCGGGCTGCACCTGCGGAATCATCTCCACCGCCTGGCGCCCGTCGGTGGCCTCGGCGACCACCTCGATGCCGTCGTCCAGCGCCAGCAACGAACGGATGCCCTGCCGCACCAGGGTTTGGTCGTCGACCAGACAGACACGGATCATCAATGCACTCCTTGCGGCCCTGAGGCCAACATCATATTGGTAACCAGCGGCAGGCTGGCGCGAAGACGGAAACCCTCACCGCTTCGTGCCGACACATCCAGCACGCCCCCATACTGCGCCAGCCGCTCGCGCATGCCGCGCAAGCCATTGCCTGGCATTATTTCCTCGAAATCGCCGCCGATGCCGTCATCATGCGCACTGATGACCACCTGGGCCGCGTCCCGCTCCACCTTGATCCATAGATTGCGGGCACCGGCATGGCGTACCGCATTGGTGATGATCTCCTGCGTGCAGCGCAGCAGTACATGGGCGCGCTCGGGATCCTCGACACTGAACGGATCCTCGATCTGCAGGTGGATATCCAGCGATGGCACCCGCTCGGTCAAGGGCCGCAGCGCCGCCGCAAGGTCGATCGCGCCGCTCTCGCGCAGCTGGCTGACCGCCTCGCGCACGTCGGTCAACAGCAGCTTGGCCAAGGTATGTGCCTGCCGCACATGCTCCTGCGCCTGGCCCTCGGTGATGTGCCCGGCCACTTCCAGGTTCAGGCTCAACGCGGTCAGGTGATGGCCGAGCAGGTCGTGCAATTCACGGGAAATACGCGTGCGCTCATTGACCCGGGCGCTCTCGGCCAGCAACAAGCGGGTAGCGCGCAGTTCAGCATTCAAGCGCCGCTGCTCCTCCCGCGCCTGGGTCTGCTGCCTTGCCACCAGGCTCGTGACAAAGATGAACATCGAGAAACCGCCGTACAACAGCGACTGCAGCAAGGCCTCGAACAGCGGCAGGCCCAGGATCAGGTTGTAGACCGGCAGTACCGCCAGCTGGCTCAGGACCAGCCAGACAACACCCACCCAGCGGCTCAGCAGCCACGGGATCACCCCGGCCGCGACCATCATCAGGATGCTGCCCAGGCCAGTGGCGGACAGGTAGCTGACCACCAGCGCCGACACCGTCAGCAGCAGCAGTGCCAGGCGGTCGTACCAGCTGGTGTGGCCGGCGGCATTGAGCCCGCGGGTCAGCCAGAAGTAGCAGCCACCGAACGTCAGGTAGGCCACGAACAGCCAGACCGCCTCGCCGGCGGCCGGTTGCAGCACGCCCTCCTCCGGTGCGTACTGGGTGTAGACCAGGGGCAGGCTGACCAGGGCCCAGGTAAACAGGCCGGCCAGGCGGAGGACGCGGGTATGGCTGAGGTATCCCAACATCCGTGCATGGTAAGGACCCGGCCGCCCCGGCGCCCTCCCTCGGAAGTCATGCATGGCAACCGTGGCGCGTGGCTCGCCCGGCTCGTGCCACCCATGCGATAATCGCGCCACAGCCCTCTGGGCCGACCGCGATACCCCACGGAGTCACAATGTCGATTGTTATCCGCGACGTGCGCGAGCACGAGCTCGATTCCGTCCTGGCACTGAACAACAATGCTGGTCTTGCGATTCTCCCGCTGGATGCAGCCAAGCTCCGCCGTTTCTACGAAACCGCCGAATACTTCCGGGTTGCCGAACGCGACGGCAACATGGCGGGGTTCCTGGTCGGCTACGGCAGCAACAGTGCCCATGACAGCTGCAATTTCGCCTGGTTCCAGCAGCGCTACCCCAGCTTCTTCTATATCGACCGCATCGTGGTGGCCAGCCGCCGCCGCGGCGGCGGTGTCGGCCGTGCGTTCTATGCCGATGCCCAGAGCTACGCCGAGCTGCGCTACCCGCAGATGGCCTGCGAGGTATTCCTCGACCACGGCGCCGACGCCGCATTGCTGTTCCATGGCAGCTTCGGTTTCCGCGAAGTCGGCCAGAACACCATGCCCTCGGTGGATGTGCGGGCCAGCATGCTGCTCAAGGATCTGTGCAGCTACGAGTGGGTAAAAGAAACCTATGGCGACAACCTGCCCGACCTTCCGTGGGTAGGCAACACACGCCGGCTGCTGCAACAGCGGCCGACCGGAACCTGAGATGGCAGTTAATTTGGATTACGAACAGGCTGGTGAACTGAAAATCGGGCAGGTGGGCATTGCCAACCTGCGCATCCGCACCCTCGACGTGGAGCGCCTGGCCCAGGAAATGCGCGAGCGCGTGGCACGTGCACCCAAATTATTCGGCCGCGCGGCGGTGATCCTGGATTTCGGCGGCTTGAGCCAACTCCCGGACCTCGCCACCGCGCAGCAGCTGGTCAACGGCCTGCGCGAAGCGGGCGTACTGCCGGTGGCGCTGGCCTACGGCACCAGCGAGACAGAAACCCTGTCCCAGCAGTTGGGCCTGCCGGTACTGGCCAAGTTCCGCGCCCAGTACGAACCGCTGGAAGCCGAACCGGCGCCCGCGCCAGCCGCCGCCGCCGCTCCCAAGCAGAGCAAGCGCACCACTGCCGCGGCGGCGCCCCCGGCCGCGTCGCCCAGCGCCGACGCCGCACCGCAGCCGGGCCGCATGCAGTTGACCACGGTGCGCTCGGGGCAACAGCTCTACGCCGAGAACTGCGACCTGACCGTACTCTCAACGGTGGGTGCCGGTGCCGAGGTCATCGCCGACGGCAGCATACATATCTACGGTACGCTGCGTGGCCGCGCATTGGCCGGTGCCCAGGGCAACACCAGCGCACGCATTTTCTGTCGCGACTTCCACGCTGAACTGGTCGCGATTGCAGGACGGTATAAGGTACTGGACGATATTCCGGACAACCTGCGCGGCAAGGCCGTGCAGGTGTGGCTGGAACAGGACCAGATCATGATTGCTGCGCTGGATTGACGCAGCTCACAACGACATTCAGGAGAGATCCTTTGGCTGAAATCATCGTAGTCACCTCCGGCAAGGGCGGCGTCGGCAAGACCACCTCAAGCGCCAGCATCGCCTGTGGCCTCGCCCGCCGCGGCAAGAAGGTCGCCGTCATCGACTTCGACGTCGGCCTGCGCAACCTTGACCTGATCATGGGCTGCGAGCGTCGCGTGGTATATGACTTCGTCAATGTCGTGCACGGCGAAGCCACGCTGAAGCAGGCGCTGATCAAGGACAAGCGCTTCGACAACCTGTACGTGCTGGCCGCCTCGCAGACCCGCGACAAGGACGCATTGAACAAGGAAGGCGTGGAGAAGGTCCTCAAGGACCTGGCCGCCGACGGCTTCGACTTCATCATCTGCGACTCCCCGGCCGGCATCGAGAAGGGTGCGTTCCTGGCGATGTATTTCGCCGATCGCGCCGTTGTCGTGGTCAACCCGGAAGTGTCCTCGGTGCGTGACTCGGACCGCATCATCGGCCTGCTCGACTCCAAGACCGCCAACGCCGAAGCCGGCAAGGCCGTGCCGGCCTACCTGCTGCTGACCCGCTACAGCCCCTCGCGTGTTGAAAGCGGCGAGATGCTGAGCATCACCGACGTGGAAGAAGTACTGGGACTGAAGGCCATCGGCGTCATCCCCGAATCCGGCGACGTGCTCAACGCCTCCAACAAGGGCGAACCGGTCATCCTGGATGCCGAGTCGCCGGCCGGCCAGGCCTACGAGGACGCCGTCGGCCGCATCCTCGGTGAAGAGCGCCCGATGCGCTTCACCACCGTGGAGAAGAAGGGCTTCTTCAGCAAGTTGTTTGGAGGATAAGCATGGGACTGCTCGACTTCCTGAGACAGAAGAAGACCACCGCCGAAACCGCGAAGAACCGCCTGCAGATCATCATCGCGCAGGAACGCAGCACCCGCGGCGGTCCGGATTACCTGCCGCTGCTGCAGCGTGAGCTGCTGGAAGTGATCAAGAAGTACGTCAACATCGACGCCGATGCGGTCAAGGTCGACCTGGTCAAGGATGGCGCCAATGACGTGCTCGACATTTCCGTGGCCCTGCCCGACGACAAGTGATCAGATTCCGGCGGCTACGGCCGCCGGGACTCCAGTGCCCGTGAACGAAAGCCCTGCCAACGAACCAACCCAGCCCGTGCTGTGCGTTGGCGATATCCGCTGGACCGACGCTGCGGACCTGCTCGCACGCCACGGCCTGCGCCTGAACCATGTTGCCGCAGGCGGGAAGATTCCCGGCAGTTACTGGGGCGAGCCCGAGGCCGGCATCATCGCCTGCGACGTCTATGTACGCGATGACACGCCGGTGCATTCGATGCTGCACGAATCCTGCCACCTGATCGTGCTGCCACCCGAGCGGCGCGCGCAGGTGCATACCGATGCCACCGACTCGGTCCCCGAGGAAGACGCCACCTGCTACCTGCAGATCGTGCTGGCCGGGCAACTGCCGGGCGTAGGCAGCGCGCGACTGATGGCCGACATGGACAGCTGGGGCTACACCTACCGCCTGGGTTCGACCCAGGCCTGGTTCGAGCAGGACGCCGACGATGCAAAGCGCTGGCTGATCGAGCGCGAGCTATTGCCACCGTGAGCCTGTAGTGCCGAGCCATGCTCGGCAGGAGCCTTCCCCGGTAAAGCCCCAGCGCAGCATGGCTGCGCTCTACAGATAATGCGCTCCTAGCGCGGCCTGGAACTCCCCATATCCAGGGTGACCCGCGTGCCCCGCTCCGGCTGCGAATGGATCTCCAGCTTCCAGCCCAGGTGATCACACAAGCGCGCGATCAGGTCCAGGCCAATTCCAGCGCCAGGGTTGCGCTCGCCCTTGGTCATCCGCGCATACACCTGCGCAACTTCTTCCGGACTCATGCCATGGCCGGGATCATCGATGGTCAACACGGCATTGGCGGATATGCCGAGTCTTACCACGCCACGATCACTGTTCTCGATGGCATTGCGCAGCAGGTTGCCAACCGCCGCCTGCACCACCGCCAGCGGCGCGAGCAGCTGGCACGGAGCACGTTCCAGCAGCACCAGTTCCAGCTCCTTGCCCTTGGCCAGGTAGCGATGGTCTTCGATGATTTCCGGCAACAGTTCATCCAGGGCTACCAGTTCACTCATCGCGGCCAGTTTGGCCGGGTCACGCGCAAGCACCAGCAGCAACTGGATCAACTGTTCCATGCCGGTCGATGTATTGCGCACGCGCAGCAACTGCTGGCGCGCCCTCTCCGGCAACCCCGGCTGCTCCAGCGCCAGCTCGGCGGCACCGGTGATCACCGCGATCGGCGTACGCAGCTCATGGCTGGCGGTACTGATGAACGCGCGCTCGCGTTCGACGAAATGTTCGTTGCGCTGCAGGTAATCGTTCAAGGCACCGGCGATCACCTCCAGTTCGGTGCTACCACGCTTGTCCACCCGCACCTGTTGCCGGCGACGCTCGGGACTCAGCATGGCGATGTCCTGTGCGAGCACTGACAAGGGCCGCACCAGGCGGTTCATGCCCACCCAGGCCATCAGCAGGGTCACCAGCAACAAGGCCACGCCTGCAAGCAATGCCCAACGCGTGACGAAGTGTTCAAGTTCGCCGAAGTCGGAGATATCCAAGGCCAATACCACCCGACCGAAATCGCTGGTATCACGGATCATTACCGCCGTGTCCTTGCCATCGAGCAATGCACCATCATGCAAGCCCGGCTTGAGCCCGGCCAGGCTTTCCGGGATGCCTGCTGGCTGCTGTGCCGCGTAAAAACGCAACGTGTCCGAATCCTGCCAATGGTAGCTGGGGTCGATGCGCATCTGGCCGATGATGCTGTCCAGTTCGGTATTGAGCAGCGAGCGCCACACCGCGTGCTCGGCATGTTCGTGCACATAGTTGGCCGCGCTGAACACCGCCAACGTCACCAGCGCGACATACGCGGCCAGCCAGCCGAGCAGCTTGCGGCGCAGTGTGCGCCGCTTCATGACGGCACGGCCGCTGCGGGCGCGGACAAGCGGTAGCCGACACGCGGCAGGGTCTGCAGCAGCTTCTGCTCGAACGGGCCATCGACCGCACGCCGCAGCTCATAGATATGCGACCTGAGCATGTCGCCATCCGGTGGTTCGTCGCCCCATAGCGCATATTCCAGCTGGTCCCGGGTCACCGCCGCCGGGCTGGCCCGCATCAGCACTTCCAGCAATTTGCGGCAGGCCGGATACAGGTGCAGCACCTGTCCACCACGCTGCGCCTCGAACGTGGCCAGGTCCAGCTGCAGATCGTGCACTTCCAGCAGCTTGCGCGGATTGCGCCCGTGCGTGCGTGCCAGCACCGCTTCCAAGCGCACTTCCAGCTCCGGCAGCGCGAACGGCTTGGTCAGGTAATCATCGGCGCCGGCGCGGAAGCCTGTGATCTTGTCTGGCAGCTCGTCGCGGGCAGTGAGCATGATCACCGGCACTTCGGAACGGAAGTCCTCGCGAAGTTTGCGCAGCACCTCCGGCCCTTCCATACGTGGCAGCATCCAGTCCAGCAGGATGGCATCGTAGTTCTGGGTACCGGCCAGGTGCAGGCCGGTGATGCCGTCCGGGGCCACATCGAGGGTATGCCCACGCGCTTCGAAATAATCGAACAGGTTGGCGATCAGATTGCGATTGTCTTCGATGACCAGCAGCCGCATGCGGGCATGACCTTGCTGCCCCGGGCCGAGGCATTACCGACGTATCCTAGCGCCGCTGCCGTCGAATTGTCGTCGGAACGCGCTGCAACCACTCGCCATTCCGGTTTCGACGTGTTTCCAACGCCAATTGCGGCATCATCCCGCCAGTCTCCGCTACCGAGCCCTCCGTGCGCCCGAATCCGCCCCGCTCTTCGTCCAACAGACTGTGGTTCGCCATCCTGATCGCGCTGGTCATCGCCAGCCTGTTCGCCGGGCTCGGCATGCGTTCGCCGCAACCTCCGGACGAGCCTCGCTTCGTGCTCGCCGCACGGCATATGGTCGAGACCGGGCAATGGCTGTTGCCGCACCGCGGCAGCGAGCTCTACGCGGAAAAGCCGGCCACCTTCATGTGGATCCAGGCCGCCACCTACAAGCTCATCGGCGATTGGAACCTGTCCTTCCTGGTGCCCTCGTTGCTCGCCGCCCTGCTCACCCTGTGGCTGACCTGGGACATGAGCCGGCGGCTTTGGAACCGCCAGATCGCCCGCTATGCGGTCATCGGGCTGTTCGTCTGCATCCAGCTCGGGCTGATGGCCAAACGTGCGCAGATCGACATGGTGCTGGTCGGCATGACCACGCTGGCGCTATGGGGGCTGGTGCGGCATCTGCTGCTCGGCCCGAACTGGTGGGCGCTGGCCTTGGCAGCCTTCGCAGCCGGCGCCGGCACCGTGACCAAGGGCGTAGGTTTCCTGCCCTTGCTGATGCTGCTGCCGTGGATGGCCTGGCGCTGGCGTCACCCGCAGGCCCCAGGCCCGGGTCGCAGCTGGGGCTGGTGGCTGCTGCTGCCCGCCTTTCTGGCGGGCACAGCGATCTGGCTCGGGCCGCTGGCCATTGCCTTGTTGCAGAACCCCGAGCCGCACCTGCAGTCTTATGCCAAAGAACTGCTGTTCAAGCAGACCGGCACCCGCTACGCCAACGCCTGGCACCATCACCAACCGTTCTGGTACTACCTGCAGGTGATGGCGACGTTGTGGCTGCCGGGCAGCCTGCTGGCACCGTGGCTCCTGCCAGCCTGGTGGCGCCGTTGCCGCCGTGCCGATCCACGCTACCTCCTGCTGCTGGGCTGGGCACTGCTGGTACTGCTCTTCTTCAGTGCCAGCCCGGGCAAGCGCGAGGTCTACATCCTGCCGATGCTGCCAGCCCTGGCGGTAGCTGCCGCCCCATTGCTACCAGGCCTGTTGCGACGCACCGGCGTGCGCTGGCTGCTGTTGCTGTACGTGCTGCTGCTGGCCATGACCACCCTGGTGGTCGGCTATGGCGCCGTCCATGGCGATGGCTGGGCCCAGCGCAACGCGGTCAAGCGTGCGATCGATCCGTGGGTCTTGCCGCAGGTCGGCTGGTGGCTGATTGGCTTCGGTACCGCCTCGCTGCTGCTGGTAGTGACATTGCGCCTGCGCCGCGCGGGGCTGGCGGTGGTGCTGTGCACGGTGCTGCTCTGGGCCATGTACGGCCTGGGCGCGATGCCCGCACTTGATCCTTACAGTTCGGCATCGCTGGTGATGGGCAAGGTGCGCGAGCGCATCGGCCCGGATGCACAACTTGGCATGGTGGCCTGGCGCGAACAGAACCTGCTGCAGACCGACCCCCAGGCCACCGATTTCGGCTTCAAACGCCCGCTCGCCCAGCAATGGGAGGACGCGGCGCGATGGGTAAGTGAAGATCCGCAGCGGCGCTGGCTGTTCGTGCTGGACAAGGCCATGTCGCCCTGTGCCGATCGCAGCCAGATCATCGACATCGGCAGTGCCAATCGCAACAACTGGCAGCTGCTGCCCGGCACCGCCCTGCGTGCGGACTGCGTTGCCAGGACCCATGGTGTTGTCGCCGGTGGCGAGGATGCACTGGAAAGCGACGGCGATTGACGCCAGCCCATCGAGGCAGGTTTGCTGACACCGGCGCACCGAAGCCTGCACAGGCGTGGCCATGCCTCTTTGGCATGGCCGCTCTTACGATCAAGGCGTCGTAACCATGCCCGCGACGAAACTGAAGCACTGACAAAATAACGACAACGTTCCGACCGGTCTCCGACACAAGCCGGCACAGCATGGCCGCACCCAGCCTGATGGTGCCCCTGCTCCATGTTGCAACCGCCCACGACCACCACCCTGCAACCCGTTGCCGAGCGCGGCCGCCTGAGCTTTGTCGCACGTACGGTGTTGTTGCCGCTGCTGTTCGCCGCCCTCGGCAGCTTGCTGCTGATGGCCGGCAATGGCGATCAATGGCTGGCTGACCAGCTGTTCCGCTGGCAGGGCGGCGAATGGCTGTACAAGAACGCATGGTGGACCAGCCACCTGATCCATAAGGGCGGCCGCAACCTGACCTGGTTTGTCGCGCTGCTGGTCATGCTCGCGCTGATCCGCAGCTGCGTCGACGTGCGCTGGCGGCCGCTGCGGCGGCCGCTGGGCTTCCTGCTGTCCTCGGTGGCGCTATCCACCAGCATCATCGCGCTGCTCAAGTCCTGGACCCACATGGACTGCCCCTGGGACCTGGAACGCTATGGCGGCCTGCGCCCCTTCATCGGCCTGTTCGAGCAACGCCCGGTGGCACTGGGCCATGCCGCCTGCTTCCCGGCCGGCCATGCCGGTTCGGGCTACGCCTGGGTGGCGCTGTTCTTCTTCATGTTGCAGGTGCGCCCGCAATGGCGTTGGCCGGCACTGAGCGTTGCCCTGCTGGTCGGCATGGTGTTCGGCCTGGCCCAGCAACTGCGTGGCGCCCACTTTGCCTCGCATGACCTGTGGTCCCTGACGATCAGTTGGCTGGTCGCCACTGCCCTCTATCTGTGGCTGTTCCCGGCATCTGCATCAACCACATCCCTGTCGCCCGCCGTTCCTGGCACCCTTGGAGAGAACGCATGAGCGTCGCTGTCCCCCGCCCTGCCAGAGTGCAGTTCTCCTGGTCGCGCCTGCGCAACTGGCGCCCCGAGATCAGCACCGAGGCCCTGATCCTGTTGGCCAGTGTGTTTTTCGCACTGGTCTGCAACACCCTGTTCTGGCGCAGCGCGATCGCCACCAACCCGAGCAGCATCCTGTTCGCGGTGTCGCTGTTTGCGTTGCTGGTGAGCGTGCACGCAATCCTCTTCGGCCTGCTGGTCTGGCGCTGGAATGCCAAGGTCGTGCTGACGGTGTTGTTCATCACCACCGCCTTCGCCACCCATTACATGAACAGCTACAACGTCTATCTGGACGCGGACATGCTGCGCAATGTACTGGCCACCGACCACAAGGAATCACGCGAGCTGATGACGCCGGCATTGCTGCTGCCACTGCTCGGCTACGGCCTGCTGCCGACCCTGTTGCTGTGGCGCGTGCGGCTGCGCAAGCGCAGCTGGTCGCGCACATTGCTGTGGCGTATTGCCTTCCTGCTTGGCGTCATCGTGGCAGGCGGTGCCGGAACGATGCTTTCGTTCCAGAATATCTCCGCATTGATGCGCAACCACCGCGAGGTGCGTTACCTGGCCACGCCGGTCAATTACCTGATCGCGCTGAAGCAGAACCTCGCCAGTGCCAGCCCGATGCAGAAGCAGCCCAAACTGCCGCTGGGCACCGACGCCAAGGCCCTTCCTCGCGCTGCGGGCAGCAAGCCACGCCTGCTGGTGCTGGTGGTCGGCGAAACCGTGCGCGCACAGAACTGGGGCTTGAACGGCTACGCCCGCCAGACCACCCCGGAACTGGCCCAGACCGGCGTGATCAACTTCCCGGACATGCACTCCTGTGGCACCAGCACCGAAGTTTCACTGCCGTGCATGTTCTCGCCGTTTGGCCGCCACGATTACGACGAGAAGAAGATCCGCGCCCACCAGTCCCTGCTGCACGTGCTGGAGCACGCTGGCATCGCCACGCTGTGGCGCGATAATCAGTCCGGCTGCAAGGGCGTCTGCGAGGGGCTGGACATCCAGCGCCTGGACGATGCGACCACACCGGGCCTGTGCGCCGATGGCCGCTGCATGGATGAAATTCTTCTGGAAAATCTCGCCACGCAGGTCCGTGCCAAGCCCGGCGATCGCGTACTTGTCCTGCACCAGCTGGGCAATCACGGCCCGAGCTACTTCCAACGCTATCCGGCGCAGTTCCGCCAGTTCGCACCCACCTGTGACACGGCGGACCTGGGCAAGTGCAGCCGCGAGGACATCGTCAACAGCTACGACAATGCGATCCGTTACACCGATCATTTCCTGACCCGCACCATTGCCACCCTGCGCGGCATGGACGACTACGACACGGCAATGATCTACCTGTCCGACCACGGCGAATCGCTCGGCGAAAAGGGGCTGTACCTGCACGGCGTGCCGTACGCGATTGCACCGGAAGAGCAGACCCGCGTCCCGATGGTGATGTGGTTCTCGCCGGGCTTCGCCGCCGACCGCGGTCTGGACATGAGCTGCGTGCGTCATCGCGCTGCGCAGCGCAGCGACCAGGACAACCTGTTCCCCTCGGTGCTTGGACTGATGCAGGTGCAGACGTCGGTGTATGACCGATCCCGGGATGTATTCGCCGGGTGTGCGGGGTGATGGATTGATTTGAGGGATTTGGCAGTCCTCCTTCTCCCGCTTGCGGGGGAAGAGCCTGTCCCCGCGAAGGCGGGGATGCCCGAAGAGCCTGCCCCCGCGAAGGCGGGGGGCGGATGGGGGGAGCTGTTGCAGTTGCTTGCTTTACGTTGCTGTCATGATCCGTCAGCTTCGCGGCTTACGCCGCTCCTACAAACAAGCCGCTCCCACAAATAGCGTGTTGCCCCCAACGAGGAGCTTCCATGGCCACCTTCCCGCAATGGCTTCCCTGGGCACTACTCTCCGCAGTCTTCGCGGCGCTGACCGCGATCTTTGCCAAGCTCGGCCTGCAGAACATCGACTCGGACATGGCCATGCTGCTGCGCACGCTGATCATCAGCGTGGTGCTGGCGATGTTTGTCGCCGCCACCGGCAAGTGGAGCAATCCGCTGCAGCTGCCCGGTCCCACCGTTGCCTGGCTGGTGCTGTCGGCACTGGCCACCGGCGCCTCCTGGGTCTGCTATTTCCGCGCCCTGCAACGCGGCCCGGCCGCGCAGGTGGCGCCGGTGGACAAACTCAGCGTGGTGCTGGTGGCGGTGTTCGCCGTCGCCTTCCTGCACGAGCGCCTGGCATGGCGCGAATGGCTGGGACTGGCCATGATCGGTGGCGGCGTGGTGCTGATGGCCCTCAAGCGCTGAGCTTTCCCCACTTGCGGCCCGGCCGCCGCCCCACTAGCCTTCGCCGTACTAACATCTTGGGGTCTGCTGTGAAGAATCGTCATTTGGTCCTGGCCGCCGCCATTGGCGTGGCCGTGCTCTCGCTGGCTGCCTGTAAAAAGGACGCCGCCACCGAAACCGCCAAGCCGGCCACCACCCAGGCCGCACCGGTCGAAAGCGCCGACCAGTTCATCGCCCGCGTCAATGCCGAGTACAAGGCCATGTACCCGGAGATGACCTCGGCGCAGTGGCTGTCCTCCACCTATATCAATGACGATTCCGCACGCGTCGCGGCCAAGGCCAACGAGCGCTGGCTGACCGTGCTCAATGGCTGGATCGAGCAGGCCAACAAGTACGACGGCCAGCCGATGAGCGCCGACACCAAGCGCGCCATCAGCCTGCTCAAGCTGATGACCTCGATGCCCGCCCCGCGCGACCCGCAGAAGCTGGCCGAACTGGCCGGCATCGCCACCAAGCTGGAAGGCGATTACGGCGCCGGCACCTACTGCGTGGGCGAAGGCGACAACAAGAACTGCCGCCAGCTGGGCGACCTTGAGAAGGTGCTGGCCACCTCGCGCGACTACGACAAGCAGCTCGATGCCTGGCAGGGCTGGCAGTCCACCGCCGTGCCGTCGCGCGCCAATTACCAGCGCTTCGTCGAACTGGTCAACGAAGGTGCCCGCGAACTGGGCTATACCGACGCCGGCCAGATGTGGCGCAGCGGCTACGACATGCCGGCCGACCAGGTTGGCCCGGAAACCGACCGCCTGTGGGAGCAGGTCAAGCCGCTGTACGAGCAGGTGCATTGCTATACCCGCGCCAAGCTGGACAAGGAATACGGCAAGGACAAGGCCGAAGTGGGCGGCGGCATGATTGCCGCGCACCTGACCGGCAACATGTGGCAGCAGGATTGGAGCAACCTGTGGGACATGACCGCGCCGTACCCGAACGCGGGCAGCCTGGACATCACCGCCGCGCTGGAAAAGCAGTACCAGACCAACCTCAGCGCTGCGCTGGCCAAGGCTGGCGGCAGCGATCCGGCAAGCCGCTTCAAGGCACAGCGTGAGGCCGAGCTGGTCACCGCCCGGCAGATGACCGAGCGCGCGCAGGACTTCTACGTCTCGCTGGGCATGCCCAAGCTGCCGGAGAGCTACTGGCAGAACACCCAGTTCATCAAGCCGCTGGACCGCAACGTGGTCTGCCACGCCAGCGCTTGGGACATGAACATGGGCGGCGACGGCAAGGATGTTGGCCCGGACGTGCGCACCAAGATGTGCATCACCCCGAACGAAGAAAACTTCACCACCATCTACCACGAGCTCGGCCACATCTATTACGACCTGGCCTACAACCCGCTGCCGCCGTTGTTCCAGGGCGGTGCCAACGACGGCTTCCACGAAGCCATCGGCGACACCATCGTGCTGGCGATGACGCCGAAGTACCTCAACTCGATCGGCCTGGTCGGCGCGCAGCAGGAAAGCCGCGAAGCCACCATCAATGCGCAGATGCGCATGGCGATGTCGGGCGTGTCGTTCCTGCCGTTCGGGCTGATGATCGACCGCTGGCGCTGGGGCGTGTTCGACGGCTCGATCAAGCCGGACCAGTACAACCAGAAGTGGTGGGAACTGAAGGCGCAGTACCAGGGCGTGGCCCCGGCCAGCGCACGCGGCGAGGAGTTCTTCGACGCCGGTGCCAAGTACCACGTGCCGGGCAACACCCCGTACCTGCGTTACTTCCTGGCGCGCATCCTGCAGTACCAGTTCTACAAGGGCCTGTGCGACGCGTCCGGCTACACCGGCCCGCTCAACGAGTGCAGCTTCTACGGCAACAAGGAAGCCGGGCAGAAGTTCTGGGCCATGCTGAGCAAGGGCTCCAGCCAGCCGTGGCAGGCCACGTTGAAGGAACTGACCGGCACCGAGAAGCTCGACGCCGGCCCGATGCTGGAATACTTCGCACCGCTGCAGGAATGGCTGAAGCAGCAGAACGAAGGCCAGATGTGTGGCTGGCAGGCAGCGGCACCGGCGGCTGCACCTGCCGCTGCACCGGCACAGCCTTCGGCACCGTAAGCAGACCCGCGGGTCATGCAAGCAAAGGGCGCCATGATGGCGCCCTTTGCCTGTCGGCCCTGCAGACATACAAAACAGCAGCAACGACCAGAGCCGCGCGCGAACGCAAAGGACGCCACGGTCCAGCATCCGCGCCTTGACACATTGGCATGCCATGGCATGGTTATCCACGCACTTCGGGGAAACAGAAATACAATTCCCCGCAGGTTTTGTTGCGCTGGCACCAGCACACGCAGCAACGCCAGAACCACATGGATGAGCGGCGGCCACGCCAAGGATGAACATGGGCAGCAGAAACACCGCAACAGACAACCGCATTGATGCCACACTCACCGGGCCAGGCAGCTATCCGCTGGACCTCACCGGCGCAGGCAGCCACACCTTGGTGCGTACGCTTGGCGTAGGCAGCCTGGTGATTGCACCTGCCGCAGCTGCAGGCAAATCCGATCTTCAGGTTGCCCCTGATCTCCGGATCAACTGGGCAGTCTTCAATCCGTTCGCCACGCCCGCTGGGTCCCCCTGGCCACGGGTGATCCATTACACAGGCGCGGATCAGAGCATCTTCGAATGGGCCCGCCAGCGTCCCATCGAGCAGCTGACCTGGGTGCCTGTACTCGATACGGACACCGTAGTCGATGCTGCCCAATCCAACATCCGCACCTTGGCGATTCAACTGGACCACGCTGAAGCCAGCCTGCAGCTGCTCCTGCCAGGGCAGGAAATCGCGGCAAATCTCCACCTCAGTGTCTCCGGCGATATCAGTCGCTTCTCGACCCTGGGGCAACTGCCCCGCTCCCTGTCGCTTGCCCCGGATACGGGTTCACGCAGGCAAGCCACTGTTTTCGAACTGCCGGACATGGGCGAACTGCATGACGTCCACGACCTGATGCTGATCAACACGCCGATGGCACGCCCGATCTCGCTGAAATGCCTGTCGCGCTTCATGCATCTGAAGTCGCTGAGCCTGTATGGCAATTTCGTCGATCTTGAAGCGCTTGCAGCACAGCCGCAGCTACAGAGCCTGCAGCTGCGCTACATGCCGTCATTGGCAGGCCTGCCAGCACTGAGCTGCTGGCCCGCGCTGGATGGTTTGATTGCCTTCAATGTCGAAGAAGCTGCAGGCAAGCGCCTGCGTCAGCAACTGAAGGCACGCGCCCAACAGCGCCCGTGGACCGGACATGCGTCGGTCTCGCAGCTTCGCGAAGCCAGTTGGTGGGAAAGCGAATTCGGCCGCCCCTTTTCGGCGTGGCCAAAGCGCTTGGCGAAGCAGGCCAATGAAGCGTTCGATGCAGCTTTGGCGGCATTGAGAGCTGCACAAACTCTTGCCGAAGGGGAAGCTGCCCTTACCCGTTTCACCATACACTTCAATACGCTCAAGGGCATCGAAACCTCCGAACGCGACGACCTCGGCGAGGCGATCTGGCAGCTCGGCCGTTCCGAGCATGCCCTGCGCCTGGGCGTGAACGATGATCTTGCACAGCAATGGTTCGATGCAGCGCGTGACTATTGAGCAGGACTGCGGACAGCAGCCATCTCGCCCCTTCCTCTCTTGATGCATTGAAACGGCTTGGAACATGCACGCAACTGGAGCCAAGAATTGATACCGCTTCTCATCCTTGTAATGGCTTTCATTGTGGCGGTGATCACCATCTGCCTCCCGACTTCCCGCAATCCCATCGAATGGTCCGGCCCCAGGATTCTCGCGGACGAACTGTCAAAGCTTGGCATACGACGGGACAATATCTCCCGTGATTTCTACGAAGAATGCACGAGCATTGCCGAACATGCTGCAACGACTAAGAGCACCAAGGCATCACGGCAGCAGGCGTTCATAGCCGAGCTACGGAGAATCGCAAACATGCTGGAAGTGTGGCAGCGCGATCCTCGACACCCCATGTTCTCAGCCAACGGGCAAGAGCCGAACATCTACCGCGCGCTCTTCGAACGCCACGGACTGTAACGGTCCGCAAGCACGGCTCCCCGCCGTTCTTGCAGCGACACCACACTTCTTCGATTTCGCCGGGCCTTGGCCACACGATGCGCTGTAGCGGGGAACCGAGCGAATCTTGATCAACGGCCCTACTCCGCCCTGAATACCACCGGCAGATGCAGCGTCACTTCATCCACATCGGCTGCCGCTTCCCCAGGGGAGACACGCCAGCCCAAGGCAGCTTCGCGGGCGGCACTATCCAGCAGTGCATTGCCGCTGCTCTGGGCGATGCTGACACCGCGAACCTCACCGGAACCTGCCAGCCGGATTGCCAACACCACCCTGCCACCCGCTTTTTCCTTCCAGGCGGCGGCGGGATAGCGCGCCGGATTGAAACGCGCCTGGCGTGCCAACAGCTCCTGCAAGTGCTGCACGGCGAACGGCGAAACCGGGCGTGGTGTCGGCACCGTGTCCGCTGCCGCCACCGGCTCCCTGCCCGGCACCATGGGCGGTGGCGGCCAGCCAGGGATCTCCTCGACCGGCACCGGCGATTCGAAGCGCAACTGGACCCGCCGCCGCTCGCCCTTCGCGGCGATAGGCGTCAGCGCTTTCCAGCGCCGCGCCGACCACCGCACCGCGTCATCCAACGCCGGGTCGCCGCTGCTGCGCTCGACCAGGACCGAGCTGATGCTGCCATCGGCCAGTACATCAACCGCCACCAGCACGCTGCCACCACTGCTTAGACCCGATGGCGGCAGCACGACCGGCCGCTGCTGCTGTTCAAACCCGGCGGACGGCAGGTCAACCCGCACCAACGCCTCCGTAGCGTGCGCAGGCAGCCCCCCGGGAGGCGTTGGTCGCGGCGAAGGCAACAAGCCCTTGCCGGTGTGCACGAACTGCGGTGCGGGCAGCGCCTGCTCTGCAGATGCCGTCTCTCCCGCTTCAGTCGGGGTATCGCCATCTACCGGCGCGGTCGTACCGTTGATTGCCGCAGCACGCGCTTCAAGAACGCTCAGACGCGCGACCGAGGCCCGTGGCAACAGGCTGGTGCCTATCCGCATATCCGATTGAAACAGCATCTCATCGCTGATCGACATGCGCATCGCAGAGCGACCGGATGCGGCCGAACGCCGCAGTTGATCGGCAATCAGCAACGCTCCCAACGCCACCTCTTCGTCGGCATCCACGATGGTAGCCGCATAACTGGACCAGAACTCGGCAGACCTCGGTGCATAGCCAAGGATGGCCTCCTGCAGCCGAATCAGCTCGATGAGTTTTTCATCCAGCACCCCGTCGTCGTCCGCCGTTGCATCCTGAGCGGTGCCACGCTCGGCCTTCAGCCGCAACGCAAACGCAAGCACCGTCATCTCCTGCACGAGCACCCGCCGTCCGGCGATATCCACCTCGGGTACCGCCTGCCACATCGCCCTCAGCGCTGCATGCCGCTCCCGGCTGAGCTTTCCTTTTGTTTCACGGCCCTCCGGTATGTCGAAGGTGGCATTGAACCTGTCCCGCGCGGCGTTGAACGCCTCGCGGTCGCCGCCAATACGCACTCCGGTGCGCGCCCATCGCTGCAGCTCTTCCAGTCCCGCATCTACCCCCAACTGATCCTGGCGTGCAGCAGCCCTGGCCAATGCATGCACCTTTCCAGCCGCGTCGCGCTCGTAGCTGCTGCGCGAATACCATTCGGGCATCTCGCTGCGCCTGGCTGCAGATGAAGCGGTTGCCACATCCACGCTCTGCGCCGCGCCCTCCGCAACCCTGACGTAGGGAGACAAGCGGGTGGCAAACAGCATGAAGGCAAACCCAAGCCCCACGACCAGCGCCGCGCCGGCATACGCATGGGACTTGTCCTTGATTGCCACACGCAGCAGCGAACCTACCGAAACCAGGCTACCCACCAGCACGCCGGCACGGAACGCAGCCCTCCCATCCGGCAATATGCCCGTGGCGAACAGATGCCCGATCCACTCGACGCCGCCATAGATGTAAACGCCCACCCAGCCAGCAAACACCGTCACCATCAGCAGCATCAGCAGCGCGACGAATATGCCGATGGCAACTTTCATGGACGCTTGCTCAGAATCAGCACGGGCACGCACACGATGAACAGCAGCACCGCCGCCAACAGCAGGCCGCTCTGGAAGCCCAGCCCCAGCGTCAACCACCAGCCCGGATCCTTGTCCGACAGGTAGTCACGATAGGCCGCCATTCCCCAGGTGGTTGCCCAGCCCAACAGCACCGGCCCAATGACCGCAAAAAACACCCGCATACCCAGCCCAACCGGCTGCGTCGCCGGTGCCGGTGTTGCCGCGGTCAGGGCCGCCGCCACATTGGGGGTGGCGGCGCGGGTACGGCGTGGTACACGCGCAGCTTTCGTGCCGGTGGCAGTCGCCTGCCTTGCCCGCGACTGCGCGGCACGCGCGCTGCTTGCCAGCAACTCGGCACGCGCACAGCCTGCACACGGCAGGCCGCTGAAATGTTGATGCGCGCCGTCCTTCGCACATTTCACCAACAAGCCGTTGCTGCGACGTGCATAGCGCAGCAACAACGATGACCATTCCGCCGCAGCCGGGCGCCGCCGTGCCTGGCTGGCGAACGCACGATCGAACATGTCACGCAGCTCGGCCGGGAACGCCGCATGGCCACTGACCGGCGAAGGCAGTATTCGCGTCTCGCCCTTGCCCTGTGCATAGGGATAGAGATGGGCCGCAATCCGCCCAGGCAGATCACTGGGCAATGTCGCCCCGTTGGGCCGGCCGCTATAGGGGTGCAGGCCCGAGTTGAGCAGTTGGAACACCATCACCGCCAGCGCAAATCGGTCCTGTGCCTCTTCCTCGCCGGCGACAACGCCGCGCTGTTGGAATTCGGCAGCCAGGTAATCGGTAGTGACCTGTTCGGAAAGAAAACGTTCGCCCTTGCCCTGGATGCTGAAGCCATCGCAATCCAGCATCGCGATGAACAGGGACTTGCGATAGAAGCGCACATTGAGCGGCTTCAGGTCCACCACGTAGTGCTGGCGTTCGTGCAGCGCTGCCAGCATCACCGCCAGATTGGCGGCCAGGGTCATCTTCGGGCCCAACGCGGTAGGCAGCCCTTCTTCGCGCGCCTGCCGCTCCTGCAGCACATGTTCCAGGTCGCTGGTGGCTGCCACATCCAGCACCGGCATGGTGAAGCCCAGGAAGCCGCCCGCCTTGTCGCGCAGCAAGCCGGTAGGCCAGGCAATCTGCACCTGGCGCACGCCCTTGTCCTCGACATCGGGCAGGTCCGGGCGCAGCTCCAGCATCGCCCGCACTTTGCGTTCGTAGACCTGACCGCCCTTGTTGGAATGGTAGAGCTTGGCAACCTCCAGCGGGCGTTCCTTGATCAGGAACACACTGCCCGCTCCACCGCTCTTCAGCAGCCGGCCCAGGGTCAGCGCCGTACGCTGCTCGTCGTAGATGAGGTCGCCGGCTTGCGCAGCCATGCGCCTAGGCCGGCAACGCCACCAGCAACGTCTTGTCGTCGCCGGTGATGTGATCGGTACGTGGATCGGCCAGCGTCGCCTGCAAGGCCTGGCTGCCATGCGTGGCATCCACGCCGCCCAGGTAGCGCAGCACCGGTGCGATGAAGGGTTGGAACAAACCGCTGCCATCGCGCGTCATCGCAAACGGCTGCACGCCATCGGACATCAGCACAATGGCCTGCACGCTGCCGGCAAACCGTGTCAGACGCAACTGCTCGCGCCAGTTGCCGCCGGTGACGAACCAGGTCTCGTTGGCATACTCGCCATTGGCTGGCAACGACACCGCCGCCGGCTGCGGCGGCGCGAACTCACAGGCCGCGACGCCATCACCCACATGGAAAAACCAGCCACCGCGCGCGTCCGCCACCACACCTACCAAGGTGCAGGCGTGGTCGGCGAGCGTCAACTGACGTGCCGCCGCCATGGCGGCCAGCTGCTCACGCGCCACGACGAGTGCCGCCTCGATGATCGTCCTGACCGCATCGACTTCCAGCCCGGCAGGATGACTGCCCAGCTGACGGTGCGCGGCTACCGCGGCCACCACCGCCGAAGACACCAGCCCAGCCCCCGCATCACTATGCGAGGCCGAGCCCGCGCCGTCGCAGACAGCAGCAACCAGTACGCCGCCGACACAGGAGGATGCATAGGCATCCTGGCAGGGCTGCCCACGATCAAGATGGGAGCGCCCCGTGGCCGATGCGGCCATCACCCGCCAGCGCATGTTCAAACCGACACGTGCGACCAGCTGTCCGTCGACGGCAGCTGTACCTGGCCACCGGGGGTCGAGTTGGACACCACCCGCATGCTGGCACTGAGCCACATGAAAAGTTCCTTGAACTGCAGCCCCTGCAGCCGCTTCACGCCGCGCTCGCCGTTGCGGCTGAACTGACCGAGCACGCCGATGTCGGCGTTGCCTACCCCAATCGGAAACACCGCCACCTTGTTCGCCTGTTCGGCATCGCGGCAACGTTCTGCCACCGCCTCCCAGGCGTCAGTGGGATTACCATCGGACATCAGGAACAGCCATGGCCGTGTATAGGCCACGCCGGCCTGGCGGAAGCGGGCTTTTTCGTCTTCGATCTCCTGCAGCGCCAGTTCCACCGCCGCACCGGTCGGCGTGGTGCCATTGGCGGAAAGCTCCGGCGCGCTGAAATCCATCGCATCGCACCAGTCGCCGGTGACCGCCGCGTGGTCCATGTCGCCGTACTCGATCAGCAGCACGCGCACGCGCTTGGCGGCGATCACATCGCCTTTGAGCTCCTGCTCCAGCAGCTTCAGCCCGGCATTCAGCTGCGCAATGGGCGCCCCGCTCATGCTGCCGGAACAGTCCAGCACCAGAATCAAGGGGGTACGCTGCTCGCTGTTATCAACCAGCGAGACATCGGGAATAGCTGCAACAGACATCGGGTGTGCCTCCATGCTCAGGGGACGTCGTGGCAGGATTATAGCCACAACGGCGCCTGCGACTTTTTACGCCCCACTACCGAGCCCGCACAGGCCTGCGGCTGCCGCGGAGTCTCCAGACGGCTCCCACGTTCAAGGAACAAGCAAGTCGATGACGCTTCTCACCCGCCTGCCGTGCGCAATGCCAATACTGCTGGTCCTGATGGCATGCAGTTCCACACCTGCTGGTAGCCCGTCGCCTGCGGATGCCGCCGCCATCAGGGAGAACTGCGCGCTTGCCAGGGAAAGGCAGAACCCAATCGCCATCACCCACTGGTGCGACAGATCAGGGAAGCCTTGATATCCGACGATGCTGCGGCCAAGGCGTTGCCCTCTGCCGAATTCCGCAGTGCACGCCGCTTGCCCGCGCGTATTCCCCGTAGTGCCGAGCCGTGCTCGGCAGGCTTCACCGATGGAATAAAGCAGGACCTCGAACCAGCCTTGGCAACAGTTTCAGCAAAGGCCAAGCCCCGCTGCGGTGGGGGCTCTGTACGTGTGTCGCGGCCTACGCCGCTCCCACAATGGATAGCGCAGATTGTGCCGTTTGCAGACGACAAGGGCGCCAACGGCGCCCTTGTCGGTTTCAAGCTTGCGCGCAGCCTCAATGCGTACCTGCCGCCGCCTTGCCGGTCACACCCAGCTCACCGGCCAGATTGCGCTTGTAGGTATCGAAGTCGATGCCCTGCTCGGCCGCTTCCGCGTGCGCGGCGTCCTTGAGTGCATCCGAATACATCAGCCGTACCGGGGTGTCGTTGTTCTCATGCCATTCGGCGGCCTGCATGATCAGCGCAAGTACGCGTGCGGCACTGGTGGTCTCGCCGGCAATCTTGCCGTCCATGCCCAGCACCCATTCACCATCGCGGCGGACGATGCCGGCCAACAGCGCACGGTGCTGGTCACGCAGCTCGGCATGTGGTTCAACCTTCGCCTTTGCCGGCGGGTTGGCCTCGGCCTGGTTGCGCTCGCGCTCGGCCAGCTTCTTCTTCGCCTCGCGGCGGCCCTTGGATTGGATCGACATCGTTGAGTACTCGTGAACGGTCGCCGGTGATGGCGGCGACGCTATTGTCGCTTATGGAGGTGATGACGCGGTGGTGGACTCAGGGTTCGGCCGCCGCACGCTGGGCGCGCAGGCTGTTGCGTTCCCATTTCCAGGCCGCTGCGCTGGCTACGGCAAACAGGCCTGCGCCGATCGCCAACCACAGCCCGCTACGGCTGAGCAGCGGCGACAACAGTCCAGCGATGATGGAATTGGTCAGCAAGGTGCTGAAGGCCTGCATGGAGGAGGCTGTACCGCGCTGGCGCGGGTACATATCCAGGATCGCCAGGCTGAGGATCGGGAAGATCAGCGCCACCCCGAACGAACTCAATGGCAGTGACAGCACCGCCCATGGCACGCTCATCTGCGGTGCCAGCGCGTTGTAGCCGATGTTGTACAACGTCGCCACGGCAATACAGCCGTAGCCGATGCGCACCGCGCGCGCGCCGTCCATGCGCCCGGCCGCACGCCCCGAGGCATAGGCACCCAGGGCCATGCCGCCAATGGTGGGGATGAACAGCCAGGCGAACTGGCGCTCGTTCAGCTGCAACAGATCCAGGATGAAGGCCGGTGCCGAGGCGATGTACAGGAACAAGCCGCCAAAGCCAAACGAGCCCGCCGCCGCCAACCGCAGGAAGCGTGGATTGCGGGCGATGCTGATGTAATCGCGCAGCAGGCGTGCCGGATGCAGGGACAGCCGCGCATGCGGCGGATGGGTTTCCGGCAACCAGGTCATGGTGATCAGCAACAAGGCCGTGGAGAACGCCACCAGGAACCAGAAGATCCCCTGCCAGTTGCTCCAGCCCAGCAGCCAACCGCCGATGATCGGGGCGATGGCCGGGGCGATGGAGAAGATCATCGAAACCTGGCTCATCAGGCGCTGCGCATCATCGCCATCATAGAGATCGCGGATGACGGCGCGGCCGATGATGTAACCCACGCCGGCCGACAACCCCTGCAGCGCACGGAAGAACAGCAAGGTCGTCATGTCGGTGGCCAGTGCACAGCCGACCGAGGCGGCGATGAACACCGCCAGCCCGCCCAGGATCACCCGCTTGCGTCCCAGCGCATCGGACAGCGCACCGTGCACCAGGCTCATCAGCGCATAGGCCAGCAGATAGACACTGATCACCTGCTGCATGGCCAGTTTGTCGGCGCCCAGATCGGCGCCGATATGGGGAAATGCGGGGAATACCGCGTCGATCGCGAACGGACCGAACATCGAGAGTCCGCCGACCAGTATGGCAATCCGACGCAGCGAGACCTGCTTGCTTGCTTCCATCAGTTTCAACGACCAGCAACGGCACCGGCAATGTCCGGTGCGGGGTGGGAATTCAGAATGAACAGGGCCAAGGCCCAAGGCTGTGCCGCGCGACCGGAAGACTTATTGTCCGGACATTTAGCCGGATTGACCAGCGACTTTGGAGTCGCCAGGCCAACGCCCGCAAGGCGCGATCCCGGAACCGGGAGGTAGATGGTAATCCAAGCCGCCGCGCGGGTCTGCCCCGGACCTTTACCGGGCCATACCGGGCTATAATCGGCGGGCTGTACGAACACGGTGGGAGAAGCGGTTGACCCCGCTGCCGAAGGCGCAAACGCCCGTAATCGCTCAGGCCCGATACCACCTGCATCAAAACTCTGGAGAGACCGGTTCAATCCGGCGCCGAAGGTGCACGAAGCGCACGATCCTCGTCGCGTCGCTTCCAAACTCTCAGGCAAAAGGACAGAGGGGCGCGAGGCAAGCCTTTGGCTTGCCGACTGTGGTGGCGCGCGTGCGCGGCACCCGGACGGCAGCAGGGTAAGCCTGGCTCACCGCCCCTGCCCTGCATGCCTTCTCCGGACGTCAGCCATGACCCAGAACACCTCTTCGCTGCGCGAACTCGAACACCACTCCGCGTTCGTCGACCGCCACATCGGCCCCAACGACGCTGAAATCGCGCAGATGCTGCGCACCGTTGGCCATGATTCGCTCGAAGCACTCACCGACGCCATCGTGCCGGGTTCGATCAAGTCGCCGGCGCCGCTGGCGCTGCCCGAGTCGCTGACCGAAGTCGACGCGCTGGCCAAGATCCGCGCCATCGCTGACAAGAACAAGGTCCTGCGCAGCTTCATCGGCCAGGGCTATTACGGCACCCATACGCCGAACGTGATCCTGCGCAACATCCTCGAGAACCCGGCGTGGTACACGGCGTACACGCCGTACCAGGCAGAGATCTCGCAGGGCCGCATGGAAGCACTGATCAACTTCCAGACCATGGTCGCCGACCTGACCGGCATGGAGATCGCCAACGCCTCGCTGCTGGACGAAGCCACCGCCGCGGCTGAAGCGATGACCCTGGCCAAGCGTTCGGCCAAGTCCAAGTCCAAGGTCTTCTTCGTGCAGGACAGCGTGCACCCGCAGACGCTGGAGCTGCTGCGCACCCGCGCCGAGCCGATGGGCATCGAGCTGCTGATCGGCAAGCCGGCCGAGGCGCTGAGCGCTGATACCTTCGGCGTGCTGCTGCAGTACCCGGACAGCCTGGGCAACATTGGCGACTACAAGGCGCTGGTCGAGGCCGTGCACGCCCGCCAGGGCCTGGTCGCCGTCGCCACCGACCTGCTGGCACTGACCCTGATCGCCGCTCCCGGCGAATGGGGCGCTGACATCGCCATCGGCAACAGCCAGCGTTTCGGCGTGCCGTTCGGTTTCGGCGGCCCGCACGCCGCCTTCATGGCCTGCCGTGATGCCTACAAGCGCTCGATGCCGGGCCGCCTGATCGGCGTCTCGGTCGATGCCGAAGGCAAGGCCGCTTACCGCCTGACCCTGCAGACCCGCGAGCAGCACATCCGCCGCGAGAAGGCCACTTCCAACATCTGTACCGCGCAGGTGCTGCTGGCGGTGATGGCCTCGATGTACGCCGTCTACCACGGCCCGGAAGGCCTGCAGCGCATTGCCCGCCGTACCCACCGCCTGGCCGCGATCCTCGCCGCCGCATTGCGTGGCAAGGGCGTGGCGGTCGGCAACGACTTCTTCGACACCCTGCACATCACCGGCGTTGATTCGGCCGCATTGAAGGCCAAGTCCGAAGCCGCCGGCATCAACCTGCGCATCATCGATGTCGGTTCGGTCGGCATCAGCCTGGACGAAACCGCCACCCGCGCCGACGTCATCGCACTGGGCCAACTGTTCGACGCCAGCGTCGATGTCGACGCACTGGATGCCAGCACCGCCGACGCGCTGCCGAAGGCCCTGCTGCGCAGCAGCGAGTTCCTGACCCACCCGGTGTTCAACACGCACCACAGCGAGCACGAAATGCTGCGCTACCTGCGTTCGCTGGCCGACAAGGACCTGGCGATGGATCGCACCATGATCCCGCTGGGCAGCTGCACCATGAAGCTCAACGCCACCGCCGAGATGATCCCGGTGACCTGGCCGGAATTCGCCAACATCCATCCGCTGGCACCGGCCGACCAGGCGCAGGGCTACAAGGAACTGATCGACGGCCTGGAAGCGATGCTGGTCGAGTGCACCGGCTATGACGCAGTGAGCCTGCAGCCGAACTCCGGCGCGCAGGGCGAGTACGCCGGCCTGCTGGCGATCCGCGCCTACCACCGCTCGCGCAACGAAGGCCATCGCGACATCTGCCTGATCCCGGACTCGGCGCACGGCACCAACCCGGCCTCGGCACAGATGTGCGGCATGACCGTAGTTGTGACCAAGACCGACAGCAACGGCAACGTCGATGTCGAAGATATCCGCCGCAACGCCGAGAAGTACAGCGACCGCCTGGCCGCGATCATGATGACCTACCCGTCCACGCACGGCGTGTTCGAGGAAGAAGTGGTCGAGATCTGCGAGATCATCCACAAGCACGGCGGCCAGGTGTACACCGACGGCGCCAACATGAACGCCCTGGTCGGCGTGGCCAAGCCCGGCAAGTGGGGCTCGGACGTGTCGCACCTGAACCTGCACAAGACCTTCTGCATCCCGCACGGCGGCGGCGGACCGGGCGTTGGCCCATGTGCGGTGAAGTCACACCTGGCCCCGTTCCTGCCGGGCAAGCTCGGCGACAACGGCCCGGTCGGCATGGTCAGCGCCGCCAGCTTCGGCAGCGCCTCGATCCTGCCGATCAGCTGGATGTACATCACCCTGATGGGCACCGCCGGCCTGCGCAAGGCAACCCAGGTTGCGCTGCTCAACGCCAACTACATCGCCAAGCGCCTGGCCCCGCACTACGCCACGCTGTACACCGGCCGCAACGGCCTGGTGGCGCATGAGTGCATCCTCGACGTGCGTCCGCTGGAGAAGACCTCCGGCATCGGTGCCGAGGACGTGGCCAAGCGCCTGATCGACTTCGGTTTCCACGCCCCGACCCTGAGCTTCCCGGTTGCCGGCACGCTGATGGTCGAGCCGACCGAGAGCGAATCGCAGCACGAGCTGGACCGTTTCATCGACGCGATGATCCAGATCCGCGAGGAAATCCAGGCCATCGAAGATGGCAAGCTCGACCGCGAGGACAACCCGCTCAAGCACGCCCCGCACACTGCCGGTGCAGTGTCGGCCAGCGAGTGGACCCATGCGTATCCGCGTGAGCTTGCTGCCTTCCCGCTGCCGTCGCTGAAGCTGCAGAAGTACTGGCCGCCGGTGGCACGCGTGGACAATGTCTACGGCGACAAGAACATCATGTGCGCCTGCATCCCGGTGGATGCGTACAAGGAAGATGTCGAGGCGTGATCGGGGCTTGAATGCCTGATGCGTAAATGAAAACAGCCGGCGAAAGCCGGCTGCTTTTTCTGTGTCGATTGGGGAGCTGGAGCGCCGGGTTTTCCTGGAGCGGTGCCAACAGCAAGTGTGGAAGGCTTCTGCTTTGGCTTCTGCTTTGGCTTCTGCTTTGGCTTCTGCTTTGGCCTCTGCTTTGGTTTTGGTTTTGGTTTTGGTTTTGGCTTTGGTTTTGGCTTCCGCTCTCCCTTCTCCCGTTTACGGGAGAAGGTGCCCGAAGGGCGGATGAGGGGGATTTTGACCTTGCTTAGCTAGAAGCTTCCCCTCACCCCAACCCCTCTCCCGTAAACGGGAGAGGGGCTTCAAGCAAACAGCTGCAGCTTTCAATATCCCTTCTGCTTCAACCACGCATCCACCTGCGGCTTGCGCTCCGCGCGCAGCCGCAGCTTGGTCTGGATACCGGCAATCACCGTCTCGGCATCACGCCGCGAGGTCGGCGCGATATGCGCCTGCGCAAATGCCTTGATCTTGTCCACCATCTGCAGGTTGTCGGCGCTGCGGCCCAGGCCCGGGTAATAACGCGCACGCGACGTGCTGTCGACCAGGGTGTCCACCTTCTCGCGATGGGCAACGGCAAAGTCGAACGCCAGATCCGCATGCTCGCGCGATACACCGCCAATCATGCCCGCGCTGTTGGTCGCACCCGGCTCATCGGTCAACGCCATGTCCAGTGCACGCTGCGCCAGCGCCTTGTCCTTGGCCACCGCCAGCAGCGCGTAGTACTGGTCACGCACCATTGCCGAGGTTTCCTGCTTGGCCAGCGTGTGCAGCTTGTCCCAGGTTGCCGCGTCGGCATTGTGCGCCACCACACCCAGCACACTGCTGCGCAGGTCCGGTGACAGCGAATCAGGCTTGGCCAGGAAGGAATCAAAACGGCGCTGCGCTTCTGCTATCACCTCCGCGTCATCCAGATCCGCCAAGGTATCGATCAATCCACTGCGCAACTCCTTGGTCTGTGCCGAGTCGCTGTCCTTGCCGTCCCAACCCAGTGACTGCAGCACTGGCGACAAACGCGAACGTGCGTAACTGCGGAAAGCGGCCTGCCGCACGGTATCGCCATCGAACATCCCGTCGATGCCGCTCAGTGTGCCGGAGGCCATATCCCAGAGATCGATGGGCGCGTCGGCGCTGATCTTCGCGATCAAATCCAGCAGGTCTGCATCGGGCTGCAGGCCCGCTGCGGCCAGCGCGCTGGTATCCATCATCACACCCAGCTGGTCGACCACCGGCAGCTTGTCGAAGCCTGCGCTCAGTGTCTTGAACTGCGTCGGCGCATACAAGGTGCGGTAATAGCCCTTCTGCCCGGCATTGACCAGCAGCGGACCACTGCAGCCCGGCAGCTGCACGTTGGTATCGCCGTCGACCAGCGTGTGCACCACCTCGCCGTTGCCCACGCGCAGGCTTACCGGCACGCGCCAATGCAGCGGCTGCTTGTCCTTGCGGTCGATGGTGTACTCGCCCTGGCTCAGTTTCACCTGGGTATTGCCGGCCACGCAGCCGCTGCTGGCGCGGATCAGCGGCACACCCGGCTGCAAGGTGAAATCATGTGCCACCTCGATGAAACGCTTGCCCGGTGCGGCCTTGTCGATCTCGGCCCAGAGATCATCGGTGACTGCGTTGCCGTAGGCATGGGCTGCGATGTAACGACGCACACCATCACGCCAGGCATCGGCGCCCACGTAATCCTCGAACATCGAGATCACCGCCGCGCCCTTGCCATAGGTGATGCCATCGAAGGCCTGGCTGGCCTGCTCCACCGTGGCCACATGCTGCACGATGGGATGGGTGGTGACATAGGCATCGCGGCCCATCGCGCCGCGGCTGGTGTGCGCGGCATCGACATTGTTGATATCCCACTCCGGATGCAGCTTACGGGTGGTGCGGCCTTCCATCCACGAGGCGAAGCCTTCGTTGAGCCACAAGTCGTCCCACCACGCCATCGTCACCAGATTGCCGAACCACTGGTGCGCGATCTCGTGGGCGGCAATCGAGAACACCGCCTTCTTGTCCGACACACTGGAGACCGCCGGATCCAGCAGCAACGCATACTCGAAGGTGAAGATCGCGCCCCAGTTCTCCATCGCGCTGAAGAACTGGCTGCCACCCGGCGCTGCGATGTTGTCGAGCTTGGGCAGCGGATACTTCACTCCGAAGTAATCGTTGTACTCACGCAGCACCTCGGCGCTGCCTTCCAGCGCGAAGCGCGCCTGCTCGACCTTGCCGGTCTGCGCAATGACGCCGATCTCGGTGTCGCCTTCCTCTACGGTGGCGCGTTCGAACTCGCCGCTGGAGAAGAACAACAGATACGTCGACATCTTCGGAGTGGTCTGGAACACCACCTGCTTGAGCCCCTTGCCCAGCGTCCTGCTGCTGGCCACCGGCATGTTGCTGATCGCCATTTCCGCTTCCGGCACGTTGACGCTCAGGTCGAACGTTGCCTTGAAGCCGGGCTCATCCCAGGAGGGAATGAAGCGCCGCGCATCGGAATTCTCGAACTGGGTGAACAGTGCGCGCTTCTTGCTGCCATCGGCCACCGGGTAGTCCAGGGCGAACAGACCATTGGCCTGGGTGTTGATGGTGCCGCTGTAATCGATGGCCAGTGTGTAGCGTCCGGGCACCAAGGGAGCGGCAACGGTGAAGCTTGCGGTCTGGTTGGCCTCATCGACACCGACCGTGGTCGGCAGCGTCTTGCCGCCGCCAGCGGGCTGCAGATGGCTCTTGCCAAAGCGCATGCCCGCCGCCTGCAGCACGATGCTTGAGGTTGGCTGCAGCACTTCCAGGTCGATGCTCACCTTGCCATCGAAACGCATCTGCGCTGCATGCGGGGTGATCTGCACCCGGTAGTGCTCAGGCCGTGCGGTGCGTGGCAGCTGCGTGGTGATTTCACTCTGGCTCACTCCTGCCGCAACAGGTTCGGCAGCAAACACGGCCGGCGTGGCTGCACAGCAAAGGGCAAGACTGATCGCGACAACAAGGGAACGGCGCATCGAAGCTCCTGACGGACATGGGCTGGATGCCCAGCAGATCCCATCATCTGCCCGACCGCCGCCGCCCAACACTCCCGGAAGTCATATCCCTGCGCGCGCTGTTTCCTGTAATGCCCGCTCGGCGATCATCGCCCGATACTGGCGTGGTGCCATGCCGACCTCGGCCTTGAATTTGCGGGTGAACGCGCTTTGATCGCTGAAGCCGCAGGCCTGGCCGATGCTGGCCACACTGTCCTCGCCATGCAGCAGGTGCAGCGCGATCTGGATGCGCAGGCGGGTCAACACCTGCTGCGGCGTCATCTGGAATACCTTGCGGAACGAGCGCTCCAGTTTGGACAGCGAGAAGCCGGTGATATCCAGCAGCGTCTGCATGCGCACGTTCTCGGCGTAGTGCGTGTTGAGGTAATCCAGCGCCAAGCGCAGCGGCTCGTACTGCGACTCCAACCCACCGCGCTGGCCGAGGTCACGCGAGATGCCGATCAAACCGACCACCTTGCCGTTCTCGACAATGGGGCGCTTGCAGGTCAGGCACCAGCCCGGCTGCTGGTTGGGGAACAGCTGCAGTTCCATCACGTTCTCTATGACCTCGCCAGCCAGCACCCGCGCGTCCTGCTCGGTATAGGCCTCGCTCATGCCCACCGGGTACAGCTCGTCGGCCCGCTTGCCGATCGCATCGTTGCGCGACTTCATGCCCAGCCGCTGCATCATGGTCATGTTGACGTGGGTATAGCGCCCTTCGCTGTCCTTGGCGAAGAACAGCACGCTGGGAATGGCGTCGAACAGGGCTTCGATTTCGGCGGGATCAATACGCATCGGATCAGTCAGGCGGGCAGCGGGGGCGTGCCCAGCCATTCTAGCCAGCCGTGGGGGCTACAGCGCTGGCCATAAGTACCTGGCCAAGAACGCTTCCGCCAAATGAAGAAAAGTCCCGGGTTTGCATTGCCTGCATCATCGGGCACACCTGCACCCGGATCCTGCCCCGATGAGCCAAGTCATTCCCCCCAATCAGTATGCAGTTGGCCAGCTGTGGGCCTGCCAGGGCCGTCATGACGGCGAGCGCCCCACCCTGCTGATCAACCGCATTGACCAGCATCCCTTGGGCGGCGGCAATATCTACCATGTCACCCTGGACGCGCTGCAGATCCGGAACCCCCGCTTGGCCGAGGGCCTCATGACCCAGCTGGCGCATGCCCCGGTGACCGAGCAGACCCTGGCCCGCAGTCAACTGCAGCTGATCGGCCGACGCGACCCGGATCCGGCGTACCTGCAGGGCTATGGGCAATGGCGCGAGGCCTTTGGTGCCGGCAACGCGGGCTCGTTCGGCGTCAGCATTGCGACCATCCTGGAGATCGTCGAACGGCAGCTCAACGGCATCCCGCTCGATCAGCCCTGACGGCGGGCTTTCCGACGCTGCCAAGGCCTTTGTAGTGCCGAGCCATGCTCGGCCGGGGCCTTCCCGCTACCGCTCGCTGCCGACCATGGGTCGGCACTACAGTGAAGCCGACCTGCTACCAACCATCGCAAAGCCGGAGGGTAGTGCCGAGCCATGCTCGGCTGGGGCATTCCCGGTGCCCCTCGTTGCCGACCATGGGTCGGCACTACGCTGAAGCGGGTCTCCGAGCCCAGAACGACAACGCCCCGCTTTCGCGGGGCGTTGCCTGTTGCATCACGGTGCCGCTATCAGCCCCACGGATCCTGCAGGATCATGGTGTGGTCACGGTCCGGACCGGTCGAGACGATCGAGATCGGGCAGCCAGCCAGTTCTTCCAGCGAACGCAGGTAGGCGCGTGCGGCCGGCGGCAGCTGGTCCCACTCGGTGATGCCGTGGGTGTTCTCGCTCCAGCCCGGGAACTCCAGGTACACCGGGGTGCACTCTTCCCAGCCCTGCGCATCCAGCGGTGCGTATTCCGAACGCTTGCCACGGTATTCATAGGCAATGCAGACCTTCAGCTTTTCCATGCCGTCGAGCACGTCGAGCTTGGTGATGCACAGGCCGGAGATGCCGTTGATGGCCACGGCGCGCTTGAGCGCGACGATATCCATCCAGCCGCAGCGGCGCGGGCGGCCGGTCGATGCGCCGTACTCGGCGCCACGGTCACGGATGCCCTGGCCGATTTCGTCGTCCAGTTCGGTCGGGAACGGGCCGCCACCAACGCGGGTGGCATAGGCCTTGGCAATGCCCAGCACGTAATCGATCGAGTCAGCGCCCACGCCGGTACCGGCCAGTGCACCACCGACGGTGGTGTTGGAACTGGTGACGTACGGGTAGGTGCCGTGGTCGATGTCCAGCAGCGCGCCCTGGGCGCCTTCGAACAGCACGCGCTTGCCCTGCTTGCGCAGGTCATGGCAGATGCCGGCGACGTCGGACTTCATCGGCTCGACGTATTCGCCGAAGGCCAGTGCTTCCTGGTACACGGTGTCGAAATCCACCGGCTCCACGCCCAGGTACTTGGTCAGCACGAAGTTGTGGTAATCCAGCGCGGCACGCAGCTTTTCAGCCAGCTGTTCCGGGTAATGCAAGTCGGCGATGCGGATGCCGCGACGTGCCACCTTGTCTTCATAGGCCGGGCCGATGCCGCGACCGGTGGTGCCGATGGCCTTGCCGCCAGCAGCCTTCTCACGCGCCTGATCCAGGGCGATGTGGTACGGCATGATCAGCGGCGCAGCCGGCGAGATCTTCAGGCGTGAACGCACTTCCACGCCAGCCGTTTCCAGCTCTTCGATTTCCTTGCGCAGCGCGGCCGGGGAAATCACCACGCCATTGCCGATCAGGCACAGCGCGTCATCGCGCAGGATGCCGGACGGAATCAGGTGCAGGACGGTCTTCTTGCCGTTGATGACCAGGGTATGGCCGGCGTTGTGACCACCCTGGAAACGAACCACTGCGCCGATTTCCTCGGTCAGCAGATCGACGATCTTGCCCTTGCCTTCATCGCCCCACTGGGCGCCGAGAACGACAACTGATTGACCCATGACGGGTAACTCCTGAGTTTGCTGCGGCCATCGGGGCCGCGGACGGGGCCGTGTACCGCCCATGGTCAGCCTTGGTGGAAACCCCATCGGGGAGCCTCCGGCAAACACCAGGGTCATACACGGAAAAAGCCGAACGGGGATGCTCTTGAAGGAGCTCGCCCGACCGGCTTTTCTGGATTATCCGGGTTTTGCATGGCAGCTACCACCCCCACGGCTTCAGGATGGTATGGCCGTCGGGGTTTGGTTCAGTGGCGGACCCACCAGAGGACGGCCAGGCCAACGAACAGCGCCGCTGCGCCCATTGCGCGCAGGGATGCAGCAGGTTGCTCCAGCATCTGTGCGGCCATCCGCTTCCACGCCAGCGGCGCGACGAACAGGAACAGGCCTTCGATGATGGCCACGAGGCAGAGGGCGGAATAGAGGTCTTGCATGCGCTATAGCCATTGCCTTCTCCCCCGGGAGAAGGTGCCCGTAGGGCGGATGAGGGTGCGGGCGAACCCACCGAATGAGGGACATCAGGGGCATCCCGCCCCTTACCCTCACCCCAACCCCTCTCCCGGCGGGAGAGGGGCTAAAGGTCAAGCGATCAGCGATCGCTCTTCATGTACTGCAGGAACGGGTCGTTCTTGTCGAGCACGATCACGCCGTTGCCGTCGGTCATCGAGGCACGGTAGGCCTCCAGGCTGCGGTAGAAGGCGTAGAACGACGGGTCGGCCGAGCCGGCCTTGCCGTAGATCGAGGCGGCCTGGGCGTCGCCCTCACCGCGCAGCTGCTGCGCATCGCGCTCGGCTTCGGCCACGATCACGGTGCTTTCGCGGTCGGCCTGGGCACGGATGGTCAGCGACTGCTCCTCGCCCTCGGCGCGCAGCTTGGCGGCCTCCTGCTTGCGCTGCGCGCGCATGCGCTCGTAGACGTCGGCGATGACCTGGCTGTCGGTCGGCAGGTCGATCTGCTTGATGCGCAGGTCGATGATCTCCATGCCCAAGGCAGCAATCGCCTCGTTGATCGACTTCAGCTGGCCGGCAATCAGCTCGCCACGGTCACCGGACACCAAGGCCTGCAAGGTGCGCGAGTTGATCTGGTTACGCAGCGAGTCGGTGATGATCGGCGCAAGGCGGGCGTTGACGATCTTGCTGTCGCCGCCGGTGGCGCGGTAGTAGGCGCGAACGTCGGAGATCCTGCCAATGGCGAAGAAGTCGACGCTGACGTCCTTCTGTTCGGCGGTGAAATAACGCGCCGGGGCGGTGTCCAGCACCTGGAAGCGACGGTCGAACACGCGCACGGTTTCCACCAGCGGCACCTTGAAGTGCAGGCCCGGCTTGATGTCGGCACGCACCACCTTGCCCAGGTTGAGCACCATGGCGGTCTGGTCTTCGCGCACCACATAGACCGAGCCCAACAGGCCCAGCAACACCGCGACGAGTACGCCGATAACGACTGAGTTTTTCATCGGCCGGCCTCCTCACGCGATGCCGAGCGCGAGACCGAACGGTCCGCGTTGCGAATGCTGTCGGTCGCCGCCGGCAAGGCCGGTGCCACCATTTCCGGGGTCAGCTGCGGGGCAGCCGAGGCCTTGCCGGCGTCGGCCGGCATCGGCACGTAGATCAGCTGGCGGCCGTCGCCACCGATGACCTTGCGGTTCTCGGCCAGCACTTCCTGCACGGTTTCCAGCCACAGGCGCTTGCGGGTGACTTCCGGCGCGTTCTTGTACTCGCCCTGCAACAGGGTGAAGCGACGGGCGTCACCTTCGGCGCGGGCGACGATGGCCTGCTTGTAGCCTTCGGCGGTGGTACGGGCACGCGAGGCCTGGCCGCGCGCTTCCGGCACCACCTTGGCGGCGTAAGCCTGGGCTTCGTTGATCAGGCGTTCCTTGACCTGCTGGGCGCCGTTGACCTCGTCGAAGGCCGGCTTCACTTCTTCCGGCGGACGCGCGTCAGGCAGGGTCAGGCCGGTCACGCTGAGACCGGTCTTGTAGGTCTTCAGCGAGGCCTGCAGGCGCTGCTCGGCAACCACGGCCAGTGGACCACGGTTGTTCAGCACGGTATTCAGGTCGGCGCGGCCAACCTGTTCACGCACGGCGCTCTGCGCGGACTGTTCCAGCATCTGGTCGGCATCGACCGTACCAAACAGGTACTCGCGCGGGTCGTCCACGCGGTACTGCACGTTGACCGATACGTTGACGATGTTCTCGTCACGGGTCAGCACCGGCACGTTGCTGCTGAAGGTCTTGATCTGGGTCGCATTGACCTTGACCACCGACTCCAGCGGCCACGGCAGCTTGAAGTTGGGGCCCGGCTGCAGGATGCGCGAGTACTCGCCGAAACGCAGGACCACACCGCGCTGCTGTTCACCGATCAGCTGGAAGCTGGAGAACAACAACAGCAGAGCCAACGCGACCAGCACCCAGCGCCAGATACCGCCATCAAACAGGTCGCGCAGCGGTCCAGGCAGTCCACCACCCCAACCTCCGCCATTGCCGCCACGTGGCGTACGCGGCGCGCGGTTGTTGTCCGCACCACCACCGCTGTTGCCGCCGGGTGTATTCCAGGCCATGCATGCTCCATCTGTAAGGGCCAGGCTGCGGGGGCTCCCGCCGAGGACCTGACCATCTATCGAATCCCGATTCTAACAAGGCAGACTCTGAACAGGTTCGGGGCTAGCTGAACCGACAGGGTTTGCCCGCCGATCTTCCCCCAAGGTGGATGATCCCCGGCCCCCCCCTGGCCGAAGCCCGGTCCCGCAATATCCATTCGACCCCGGAACGGGCCCGCCAAGACTAGGAATAGGGGCAGACCGGCCTTTTCACAACCGTTATGGTTGCACTCCCCCGTTCCGACGCAGGCCTACCGATGTCCCACACCGCCCCGTTCACCGCCTTCCGCATCCACAACGACGACGCCGGCTACCGCAGCGGGCTGGAGTCGCTGGGCCTGGACCAGCTCAGCCCCGGCGAGGTGGTCATCCGCGCCCGCTGGTCCTCGGTGAACTACAAGGACGCGCTGGCCGGCACCGGCAAGGGCAAGATTCTGCGCCGCTTCCCGCTGGTGGGCGGCATCGACGTGGCCGGCGAGGTGGTGGCCTCGACCGACCCGGCCTTCCGCGAGGGCGACCAGGTACTGACCACCGGCTGCGGCCTGAGCGAGACCCGCGACGGTGGCTACAGCCAGTATGTGCGGCTGGAGTCCAAGTGGGTGATCCCTTTGCCGGCGGCATTGAGCCTGCGCGAGGCCATGGTGCTGGGCACGGCCGGCTTCACCGCCGCGCTGGCGCTGCTGCGCATGACCGACAACCGGCAAACGCCAGCCCATGGACCGCTCGCCGTCACCGGCGCCACCGGCGGGGTCGGCTCGCTGGCAGTGGACATCTTCAGCCGCGCCGGTTTCGAGGTGCATGCCATCAGCGGCAAGGCCGAGGCCGCGGACTACCTGACCGCCATCGGCGCCAGCCAGGTACTGGGCCGCGATGCCCTGGCCACCACCCGGCCGATGGAATCGGCCCGCTTTGGCGGCGGCCTGGACAACGTCGGCGGCAGCATGCTGACCAGCCTGCTGGCGCAGACCGCGCCCTATGGCAATGTCGCTTCGGCCGGCCTGGCCGCGTCCGGCGCGCTGGACATGACGGTGATGCCCTTCATCATCCGTGGCGTATCGCTGCTGGGCGTGGCCTCGGCCGGCACCGCCCGCGACATCCGCGAGCAGGTCTGGCAGCGCCTGGGCAGCGACTGGAAGCCGCGTCACCTGGACCGCATCTGTACCCGTGAAGTGGCGCTGGACGAACTGCCGGGGGTATTTTCGACCATGCTGGACGGCAAATCCTTCGGCCGCACCGTCGTAAGAATTGATTGACGCAAGTCACAGCACAACCCCGGCGTGGAACGCGCGGCTTCACGCCGGGAGCAGGCCGGCACTACACTGCCGGCACTACTTGGGGAAAAACATGGCGCGTATCCTGATTGTCGATGACTCACCATCGCAGTTGATGGGCATTCAACGCATCGTTGAAAAACTGGGGCATGAAATCTTCACCGCAACTGATGGCGCCTCCGGGGTAGAGGCTGCCAAGCAGGTGCTGCCGGACCTGGTGTTGATGGACGTGGTGATGCCCAACCTCAACGGTTTCCAGGCCACCCGCACGCTCAAGCGCGAGGCCACCACCCAGCACATCCCGGTGATCCTGGTGACCACCAAGGATCAGGACACTGATCGCTTGTGGGGCATGCGCCAGGGGGCCAAGGCTTACATCACCAAGCCGTTCACCGAGGAGGACTTGTCGGCGGTGATCGCGCAGGTGTTCAGTGCCGAGGCACCGCCGGTTGGGTGAAGCTGCTTTCTTGGGGAAAGCGTTTGGGAAGGCGGGCTTTGCCCGCCTTTCTTGTTTTTGGTGGTTGGGGTTTGTTTTGGGTTTGCTTGCTAGAAGCTTGCCCTCACCCCAACCCCTCTCCCGCAGGCGGGAGAGGGGCTCGGATTGCCTGCGCTCGTAATGCACTAGCCCCTTTCCCGCGCGCGGGAGAGGGGTTGGGGTGAGGGCAAGCTTCTAGCTAAAGATATAAACCAAAGAAAAAAGAAAAGCGGGCAAAGCCCGCTTCTCTCCGACAGCAGCAGCGTAAACAAAGCCGCAATCAGTCCTCGCCAAACGCCTTGGCCAGGTCCTTGTACGCCTTGCGCTGGGCCTCGTTGCCCGCTACTGGCGCCACCACCTCCAACTCCACGATCTGGTCGCCGTCAGGCTTGCCCGGCAGGCCACGGCCACGCAGGCGCAGCTTGCGGCCACTGTCCGAGTCGGCCGGCACCTTCAACTCCACCGCACCGCCCAGGGTAGGCACGCTGATGCTGGTGCCCAGCGCCGCCTGCCAGGGGGTGACCTGCAAGGTGTAGAGGATATTGCGGCCGTCCACCTCGAACTGCGGGTGCGAGGCGTATTCCACCTCCAGCATCAGGTTGCCGCCGCCGCTGCCCTGCCCGCCCAGGCGGATCACCTGGCCGGGGCGGATCCCCTTGGGGACGCGCACGTCGAGCTGGCGCCCATCCACGGTGATGCGCAGGCTGTCGCCGTTGTAGGCAGCCTCCAGCGGCACGGACAGCTTGGCGCGGGTGTCACGCATCGGCTGCGGGCCGGCGCCGCCAAAGCCCGGGCCCGGTCGCCGACCACCGGCACCGGCGCCGCCACGCTGGCGCGCAAACAGGCTTTCGAAGAAATCGCTGAAGCCGCCGCCGGCACCACCGCCGCCGAACACCTCTTCGAAATCGAAGCCCTGGCCGCCGCCAAAGTTCGGCGGCGCGTGGAACTCCTCGCCGGGGCGGTAGCCCTGCGCGCGCAGCTGGTCATACGCCTGGCGCTTCTGCGGATCGCGCAGCGCCTCATAGGCCTCGTTGACCGCCTTGAATTTCTCCTCGGCGCCGGCTTCCTTGCTTACGTCCGGATGGTACTTGCGCGCCAGCCGACGGTAAGCGGTCTTGATTTCGGCATCACCGGCGCTGGGCTCAACCCCGAGCGTGGCGTAGTAATCCTTGAATTCCATCCATACACCTCTGAAAAAAACTGGCCCGACACCTTGCGGCAACGGGCCATCGTGCAATCGGCAGGCGCCGTGGCCCCATTCTACCGGGCCACGGCCACTGCGCAGGTGGAAGTTCGCTCACGCCGCTCAGGCGCTGGGCTGGCCCTGCACCACCTGGATGCGGCGGGGAGCCGCCTCGCTGCGCTTGGGTATACGCACCTCCAGCACGCCGTTGTGGCTATTGGCGACAATGCCCTCGGCATCGGCGCTGTCCGGCAGCACGAAGCGACGGTTGAAACTGCCCTGGCCACGCTCACTGCGGGTCAGGCGCTGGCCTTCGGCCAGTTCAGGCGAGCTGCGCTGGCCACTGATGGTGAGTACGCCCTTTTCCATCTGCACATCGATGCTGGCGGGATCAACACCGGGCAGATCGGCCATCACCACGAAACGGTTGGCTTCCTCGCGGATATCGACGGCAGGCAGCCATGCCGACGCGGTGTTGCTGGTGACGGTTTCGAGCAGCGGCGACAACAACTGATGAATCTCGGACTGGGTCGGCCACTGGCGGTAACGTACGATGCTCATGATGTCCTCCTGCAAGATAGGAAGGGACTGGCACGCCGGAATGGCACTGCCTTTCCCATGCCAAGGACGTATTGTGTGAAGACCGTCTTTTCAAGCTGTTGACGCGGTGCTTCCACCGCCTCTTTAAACTCAAATTCAGCCTAGGAGCCCCACCCAATGTCCATCAACGTCGGCGATCGCATTCCGGAAGTAACCCTCAAGCGTCTACGCGAAGGCCTGGAAACGATCGACACCCATGCACTGTTCGACGGCCGCAAGGTCGTGCTGTTCGCCGTGCCGGGCGCCTTCACCCCGACCTGTTCGGCCCGGCATCTGCCCGGCTACGTGGAGCACTTCGAGGACTTCCGCAAGCGCGGTATCGAGGTGTTCTGCATGGCGGTGAACGATCCGTTCGTGATGCAGGCCTGGGCCAAGAGCCAGTCGGTGCCGGACGGGCTGCAGATGCTGTCCGACGGCAATGGTGATTTCACCCGCGCGCTGGGCCTGGAGATGGACGCCAGCAGTTCAGGCATGGGCCTGCGTTCGCGACGCTTCGCACTGTATGTGGAAGACGGCGTGGTGCGTGCCGCCTACATCGAACAGCCGGGGCAATTCGAGGTATCCGGGGCCGAGCACGTGCTCGCCCATCTGCCCGCATAGGGGCGCAACAGAAGGAAAGGCCAGCCATGAGCAAGCAGCCCGCCGCCAAATCCGCAAAAACCACGCAGTTGGCAGGTATCACCGATCGCAAGACCTTGCGTGCCAACGCACGCAAGAGCATCGAGGACGGTGCGGTGACGCCCACCTACACCGCCAACCGCACGGCGGTGATCAAGCTGCTCAACGATGCGCTGGCCACAGAGTGGGTATGCGTGCTGCGCTACTACCGCCATTACTACATGGCCAAGGGCATGCTGGCCGATGCGGTGAAGGCCGAGTTCATGGAGCATGCGCAGCAGGAACAGGCGCATGCGGCGCTGTTGTCCGAGCGCATCGTGCAACTGGGGGGCGAGCCGGATCTGAATCCGGACACCCTTACCGCGCGCGCCCATGCCGAGTACAAGGAAGGCGGCAACCTGCGCGACATGGTGCGCGAGAACCTGATCGCCGAGCGCATCGCCATCGACAGTTACCGCGAGATGATCAACTTCGTCGGTGACAAGGACACCACCACCAAGCGCATCCTCGAGCAGATCCTGGCGCAGGAAGAAGACCACGCCGACGATTTCGCGGACATGCTGGAAGGCTGGATAGGCGAGTAAGCCCGCCCTCATGTAGTGCCGAGCCATGCTCGGCACGGGCGTTACCGGCAATCCCAACCTTATGGGAGCGGCGCGAGCCACGAAGCTGACAATCAATCCGATTGCAGATGCGCAGCGGGTTTCGCAGGTGTCGGCTTCATGGCTTAGGTGGTCGTGCAGGCATTGTTTGGAAAGCCCCTTGCCGAGCATGGCTCGGCACTACGGGCATTGCCTGGAAAGCCTCTGCCGAGCATAGCTCGGCACTACCGGTTTTCTAGTTCACCACGCGGAAGCGCACGCGGGTCCAGGCACCGTCGGCGGCCAGCGCGGTCAGCGTGTGTTCGCCGGCGTCGTTGAAATCACGGGTGAAGCCGCGCGTGCCCTGGGTCTGGGCAATCCAGCGGCCATCCAGCAGCCATTCGATCGTCGCCTCGCTGCCCAGCGCCCGCAACTGCAGGCGCGGGCCGTGCTGCGCGCCCGGCGGGCGGGCCAACGTGGCCAGGTCATTGAGGCCTTCGATATGCAGCACACCGTCCGACTGCCGGCCATCGTCGGCACAGTCCGCAGCCAACGGCGGCAGCGTCTGTGCCTGCCGCTGGGCGACGCTCAGCCACGGGGAGGCCAATGCCGGCCACCTAGCGATCTCGCGATCTTCAACCCGCACATGCCCCTCACAGCCGGGCGACACGCGCTGGCCGGTTATTGCATCCACCTGGAAACGCAGGCGCCCGGATTGCCACAGCCGCGCCTCACGTTCGGGGAAGCTGGGCGGCACGACCCCCTCCAGCACCCAGGCGGGGAAACGGCGTTGGCACATGGCCGGCGGGGTCTGCGCGGCGGCAATGCCCAGCGGCCAGCAGATCTCGACCTCGCTGACACTGTCCGGCCGCGCGCGCACCGCATTGTCACCGGCCTGTCGCGGCAGGCTGTCGATTACCTCGAACATCAAGGGCAAGGCGGTCACCGCACCGTATTGGCCGGGCAAGGGCGTGCCGTCCGGGCGTCCAACCCAGACCCCGACGGTATAGGTGCGGGTGCTGCCTATCGCCCAGGCATCGCGATAGCCGTAGCTGGTGCCGGTCTTCCAGGCAACGCGCGGGCGGTTGCCGGTATCGAAGGTGCCCACGCCATAACCGGGGCGCGGATTGGATTCGAGTATGTCGCGCACGATCCATGCCGCGCCCGGCGAGACCAAGCGGCGTTCGATGCGCGCGTCCTCGGGCGTATAACGCACGCGGCCGGCGATGCCGTCGCGGTTCAAGGCCGAAAACGCGCCGACCAGGTCCTCCAGGCGTGCGCCGGTACCGCCCAGGATCAAGGCCAGGCTGGGCTGGGTGCCCCGTGGAAAACGCAGATTGATGCCGGCATTGCCCAGCCGCGCGGCAAAGCGCGCCGGCCCAACCCGGTCCAGCAGATCCACCGACGGCACGTTCAAGGACAAACGCAATGCCGTGGCCGCGCCTACCGGCCCGTTGAACGCCGCATCAAAGTTCCCCGGCCGATAACCACCGAAGCTCTGCGGCGCGTCGACGATCAGGCTTTCCGAATGGATCAGGCCATCATCCAGGGCCATGCCATACAGGAAGGGCTTGAGCGTGGAACCGGGCGAACGCCAGGCCTGCACCATGTCCACATGCCCCAGCCGCGCCTTGTCGCCGAAGCTGACCGAGCCAACATAGGCGCGCGCCTCCAGGGTGCGGTTGTCCATCACCAGCAAGGCCGCCGAGGTGCGCTCGGGCAACTGCGAGAAATACGCGGCCACGCGCTCTTCCAGCGTGCGTTGCAGGCCGCTGTCGATGGTCGTCTCGATCTGGGCCACGCGTGGCTGGGCACTGCGCAGGCGCTGCGCCAGCAAGGCGGCATGCAGGGGCTGCTGCAGCGAACGCGCGACCACCGACTCAACCCGCGCATCGGCGACCTCCTCGGCCGACCACACGCCCAGCTCGGCCATGCGCGCCAACACCTTGTCGCGGGCGCGCTGCGCGGCCTCGGGGTGCCGATCCGGGCGCAACCGGCTGGGAGACTGGGGCAGCACCGCCAGCAAGGCGGCCTCGGCCTGTGACAGGTGAGTGGCGGACTTGCCCAGGTAGGCCCAGCTGGCCGCTTCCACGCCTTCGATGGTGCCGCCGTAGGGCGCGCGTTCCAGGTAAAGATCGAGGATCTGCGCCTTGCTCAGGTGCACTTCCAGCTGCAGCGCCCGCAGCAACTGCTTGAGCTTGCCCCAAGGGGTGCGCGTATGCGGATCGAGGATGCGCGCGACCTGCATGGTCAGGGTGGAACCACCGGACACGATGCGCCGTTCCAGCAGCATCTGCTTGCCGGCCCGCAGCAGCGCCCAGGGGTTGATGCCGGGATGGCGCCAGAACCAGCGGTCCTCGTAGGTCAGCAGCGCTTGGAGGTAGAGCGGCGAAACGGTCTTTGCATCGGCCGGATAGCGCCATACCCCTTCGGCGTCGGCGAAGGCGCGCAGCGGCGTGCCGTCAGCGGCCACCACCAAGGTACTGGTGTCGCGTGATTTCGGCAGCGGCAAGGGGAATGCCAGGTCCAGCACCAGCAGCAAGGTCAGCAGTGCGGCAAGCGCCCAGCGCAGGTTGCGGAGGGTGAACACGGCGCGCAGGCGGGAGCCAAGAGGTTTCAGCCTGGGGAAGCGCGCTTTCACTGGGGACGATTCTTCAAACGTGAGCTGGGGGGCTGGGGCGGATTGGCTTGGCCGTGGGAGAGCTTACCCCTCCCCAACCCTCCCCTTGCCTTCGGCAAAGGGAGGGAGCAGGGCGCCGCGATTGTTGACTGGGCCGCTGCGGCGGAATGGCTTGGTCGGGGAAGAGCCTACCCCTCCCCAGCCCTCCCCTTGCCTTCGGCAAAGGGAGGGAGCAGGAGCCGACTACGGCTGCACCACCGTGATCGTGCTGGGGTTGGCCCGGCCCACGCCGCGCATGTCGGGCCGGTACATGTCCTCGGCCAGCGGCGGCGGCACCATGTAGGTGCCCGGGGTGACCGCGCGCACCAGGTAGAACACATGCGCGGTGCTGCCACGCGACAGCTTCAGCGCCGCCACGTAACGGTCATCGCGGAACTCCTCGTGCTTGACGTCGGCGGCGCGCGAACGATCGCTGATCTGCACCTCACCCACCACCACGTCAGCCCACTGCTTGGCATCGCCCAGATTGAAGTTCTCGATCTCCAGACCGGCGGGCAGCAGGTCGGTGATCAAGGCGTCGGGCATGTTCGAATTGGCGGTGACGCTGAGCCGCACGATCAAGGCCTCGCCTTCCTTCAACGGCCGCGGCGTCCACGGCTTGCCATCGGTGCCGAACCACGCGCGCTCGATGCCGATCACGCTGTTGTCCGGCGCCGGCGGCTGGCGCGGAATGCCGGCAACATCAAGGCTGGCGAACATCGGCGCCTCGCCCTGCGGCGAGAACCGCACGCCCTGTGCCAGCTGCGCCATGTCGAACACGCGACCGAAGGCCTTGCGGGCATCGATGGCCTCGACCTTGTCGCCGACCGCAAGCTCACCGGACACCAGCTTCTTCTGGTTGGCCATCAGAGCCTTGCCCAGACGCGCCAGCGCCACCTGTTCCTGCGTGCTCAGCCACATCAGGCCGTTGCCGCGACGCACATCCAGGGTACGGCCCAGATCGATCACACGCGCGTCGTACTCCGGCTTGGACAGGCCACGCTCGTGCAGCAGCGCGATCATCAAGGCCTCATCGCGCAGGCGGGTACCATAGTCGCCAAAGTAATCCGGACGGTCCGCGCTGGACTTGGCAAAGCCCGCGGCAATCGCCGCCTGGCCGCGCTTGCTGTCGCCCTGGATCGCCAGCGCCGCGCCCAGGTGCACCAGCGACAGACCGGTAACTGCCTTGCTGCGCTCGTTGTCCCACAGCGTGCGCAGCGTACCCAGCGGGGCGCGGTTGACCCGTGCCAGCACGTAGCCGGAATAGGCCTGGTTGGCGAACTTCAAACCGTCGCGGCGATCACTGCCGTAGAACTGGTTACCGCCACTGAGCAGGTCTTCGCTGATGCGGTTCAAGGTCTTCTGCAGCACGTTCTCCGGCACCGCGAAACCGGCATCCTTGGCGTCGAGCAGGAACTCGGCGACATACGGCGTCAATGCCGGGTTGATGTAATCGTCATCACCCCACATCGAGAAGTTGCCGTTGGCCACCTGCATCGAGGCCAGCCGCCCGAACGCGCCTTCCATGCGCTCGCGGCGGGTCTTGGCATCCAGGCCATCGGCACCCAGCATGGCCGAGGTGGCCTCATCCAGCATCAGCGCCGCATAGCCCTTGCTGGTGGTCTGCTCGGCACAGCCATAGGGGTAGTTCAATGCCCCCTGCAAGGCCGACGCGAACGGGATGGGCGGCAGCGCGCTGACCAGCATGCGGGCATTGACCGAACCGTCCATCAGGCCGTTGGCGAAACTGCTGTCCAGGTTGACCGGTGCCAGCGGGTCCAGGGTGCGGGTCTGCGAGCGCAGCACCGACGGCCAGGCCGCGCGCACTGGCAGCTCATAGCGCCGGTCCACCTTGAAACCATTGCCATCCACCCGCACCCGCACCTTGGCCACGCTATAGCCTTCCTGCGCGCTAAGCGGGAAGCTCAGGGTGCTCTTGGCATCCACGCCAAGCTGCACCTTGCGGCTTGCCTCGGCGATGCCCAGCGGACCTTCACCGTCCACCCGCACGGCGAATTCGCCGGGCTTGCCGGTGAAGTTCTGCACGTCCAGGGTTACCGTGCTGCGGTCCCCCGGCGCCATCACCCGCGGCATGCTGGCTTCGGCCAGGATCGGCGCGCGCACCAGCGTTTCCACGTCACGGTTGCCGTAACGGTCGGCCGAGTAGACCAGCGCCGAGACGCGCAGGGTGCCGTTGAAATCCGGTACCTGCAGGCGTACCCGCGCATTGCCCTTGGCGTCCAACGCCACCGGCCCGGAGAACAGGTCCACGGTCTGCACCCGCGCGGTCGGCCGCTTGGCCTGCGGCAAGGCTGCCAAGGCCATGTCGCCACCGAACTTCAGCTTGCCGCTGTTGCCCTCGAAGCTCTCGATCACCCGGCCGTAGATGTCATAGGCATCCACGCCCAGACGGCGCTGTGCGAAGAAATGCGCCGGTGCATCCGGGACCGGAAAGCGGGTGATGTTGAGGATGCCCACATCCACCGCCGACACCGTGACGTGCGCCGGCTTGCCGGCCAGTTCCGGCGCGCTGACGGTCACCGTCATCGGCTGCTCCGGACGCATCTGCTTGGGCGCGATCAAACCGACCGCAACGCGGCGGTCGCGGCGGTCCATCGGCACATGCGCCACGCCCACGGCACGCGCCGGGGTGATCTTGCTGGGCGCGGTGCCGCCGCGGAACACCAGTGCGGTGATGTAGACATCGTGCCGCTCCCAGTCCTTGGTGACCGGGATTTCAAAGGTGCTGCCCGGCTTGGCGTCGATGTCCTGCACGTACAGCATGTGGTCGCTTTCCACCATCAGCAGGCCACGGCCGGCATGTGGCGGGGTCAGCGTGACCTTGACGGTATCGCCGGCACGGTAGCCCGCCTTGTCCAGCGACAGCTTGACCTTGTCCGGGCGCGCATCCAGGCCACGGTTGTCGTCGTTCCAGCTCCAGCCGGCGCGGAACGGATAGCGCATGGTCAGGCCGGTGGCCGGGTCGAACACGTCCACGCGGTACTCGCCCCACTCCACCGGGAAATCGAAACGCGCCGCGGTGGTCCCGGCATCGATGGTGCGGGTTTCCTTGTTCTCGAAACGGCGGGTGAAGTCGTAATCCCAGCGGTTGTCGGTATAGGTCCAGTGGTAGTCGCGCAGTTCGCGCACCAGGGTGACCTTCAGCCCCTTGGCCGGCTGCGGCTTGCCCTCGGCGTCCACCCGCATCAGCTCGAAGCGCGCGTTGGCATTGGCATCGGCACCATCGGCGTCGTTGAACAGGGGACGCACGGCCACCAGTACCGGCGCCGGCCACATCACCCGCTTCAGGGTGCGGGTAACGGTGCGGCCACCGGTTTCATAGACACTGCCGGACAACAGCGCGGCCACGGTGGTGGCCTTGCCTGCCTCGGCTGGCAAGGCGACGTCCTGGCGCAGCTTGCCGTCCTTGGGCAGGGTGGTATCGATCACGTCATTGGCTTCGCGCGGCAACTGCACGGTCGGGTCGCCGAAGAACCAGCCCGGCATGGCCTCCACCGGATGCTGCTCCACCGCCACCGCCAAGCGTGCGGTGAAGCGGTTGCCGTCGGCCGGCGCGCCATACAGATAGGCCGCATCGGCCTGCAGCTGCAGGGCCTCGCCCGGCTTGAGCGTTTTCTGCGCGCTGTCCAGGTCCAGCTTCATGCGCTCGGGCAGGAATTCCTCGATGCGCAGGGTCATGCCCTGCACCGCTTCCTTGCTGCCCGGGTCAGTACGGAACTCCACCGTCCAGCGGCCGGTAGGTGCCTCCACCGGGATGGTCTGCTCGAACGCGAAATAGCCCTGCTCGCCCGGCTGCAGGCGGGTCTCACGGAAGGTCTTGCCGTCGGGCTGCTTGAGCCGCAGGAACACCGGCTGGCCGCCAGTGGCCGGCCCGGCCAGGGTCTTGCCGTCGTTGTCACGCAGCAGCGCGGAGATGCGCACCGTTTCACCCGGGCGGTAAAGGTCACGTCCGGACCAGGCGAAGACATCGAAGTTTGCATTCTGGCGGCCAGCCACGGCGAACTCGCTCAGATCCAGCGCCGGCTGGTTGAACGGCAGCATGGTGGTGTCGCTGCCACTGCTGGCCACCAGCACGTGCGCCGCATCCAGCGTGTAGTTCAGCAGGGCGTTGCCATTGGCATCGGTCTGGCCCTTGAGGATGACCTCGCCCTTGCCGTCGATGACCTTCAGCTCGACCTTCTTGGCCGGCGCGCCATCGGCCAGCGAAGCGGTATGCACGAACAGCTTGTCCTTGTAGGCACGGGTGTGCAGGCCGATGTCGCTGACGGTGAAGAAGGCGGTATCAAACTCGTTGTCGAAGCTGCCGGTGCGCTTCATCACCGCGAAGTACAGGCCCGGCTGCTGCAGTTCCTTCACGTCCTGGATCGGCAGGTAGGTCAGCACGCGTTCGTTCTGCTTGCCGCCCAGCACGAAGCGGTTGACGTAGACCGGCTCGGCCAGCTGGTTCAGCGGGGTGTTGTCGCCGTACTCGCTGTCCAGCTCCCAGCTGCCACGGCGGCCACCACGCTGGTACTGGCCGAAGAACGTAGGCAGGTCCTTCTCGCGCACGCGCAGGAACTCGACGTCCACCTCCGGCACGTTCACCGACACCACCGGCAGGCCGCGGCTGTCCTTGGCCGGCAGCACGCTGCCCTGCGAGGCAAAGCCCACCGCCGGGTCCAGCTCGCCGGTGAAGACCTTCTGCTTGACCTCAGTGCCCAGGCGGTTGCCGTCAGCAGCCAGCAGGTCGGCGGAGATGATCAGGGTGTATTCCTTGGCCGCCTCCACATACGGATAGCGCAGGGTCTTGCCGTCGTCGGACAGCGACCAGCTGCTGTCCTCGTTGCCGACCTTCTCCTCGAAGCGCAGCAGCTTGTCGAAATCCTGGGTGCCGACCAGCGGCTGCGAGAACTCCACCGCCAGCGCCAGGCCATCGCCGCTCTTCTGGTCCGGGTAGGCGCGCAGCATGGCGAAGCCCTTGACCTCCTCCTGGGTGGTCTTGATCGCCTCCCCGCTGGCCCCGGGCAACTGCCCGCTCTCATTGCGCTTGCATCCTGCAACCAGGGCCAGCGCCATCAAGGCGACTGCAGCCCAGCGAATACGCGTCAACATCCTGTTACCCATGGCGTCCTCCCGCAGATCGCCCGAGTATAACCAGCCCGCATGTAAAGGCCCGTGTAGCGGTGCGCTTTCTGCAGGCGATTTGTCTGGAATTCCTGTTCCCGCACAACGCCCGCTCCACGCGGGCCATCAACAGCAAAAGGGCCGCTGATTTCAGCGGCCCCGACGCTTCTTCAGGCGCTCATCCTGGCTTGGACGGCGCAAGGCCTCAGAACGCATCACCGGGCACGCGTACCCAGCCTTCCATCAGGATGCGTGCACTGCGGCTCATCACCGCCTTGGTGACGGTCCATTGGCCGTCCACCCATTCGACCGCAGCACCGACGCGCAGCGTCCCGGACGGATGACCAAAGCGCACCGCATCGCGCTGACCACCACCGGCGGCGAGGTTGACCAGGGTGCCCGGCACTGCCGCTGCCGTGGCGATGGCGACCGAGGCCGTGCCCATCATCGCGTGGTGCAGCTTGCCCATCGACATGGCGCGGGCATTGAGGTCGATGTCGCCGGCGTGGATCTGCTTGTTGCCGCTGGACAGATAGTCCTGCGGCGGCGCGACGAAGGCGACCTTGGGCGTGTGCTGGCGCTTGAGCGCCTCTTCAGGTGTCTTGATCAGGCCCATGCGCAGCGCGCCGGCAACGCGGATAGCCTCGAGCTTTGCCAGCGCCGCCTTGTCATCGTTGATTGCGGGTTGCAGCTCGGCACCGGTGTAGCCGATGTCCTGCGCGTTGACGAACACCGTGGGAATGCCAGCAGTGATCATCGTCGCCTGCAGCTTGCCCACGCCGGGCACATCAAGCTCATCGACCAGGTTGCCGGTGGGGAACATCGCGCCACCACCCTCGCCTTCGCCCTCATCGGCCGGGTCGATGAACTCCAGCACGATCTCCGCGGCCGGGAAAGTAACACCGTCCAGTTCGAAGTCACCGGTTTCCTGCACCTGACCGTTGGTGATGGGCACGTGGGCGATGATGGTCTTGTTGATGTTGGCTTGCCAGATGCGCACCGCGCAGATGCCGTTCTCGGGGACGCGTGCCGGATCGATGTAGCCTGCATGCAGCGCGAATGCACCCGCGCCGGTCGACAGGTTGCCGCAGTTGCCGGACCAATCGACGAAGTCGGTATCGATCGACACCTGACCGTACAGGTAGTCCACGTCGTGATCGGGCTTGCTGCTGGGCGCGATGATCACGCACTTGCTGGTACTGGAGGTAGCGCCGCCCATGCCGTCGGTGTGCTTGGCATAGTGATCGGGCGAACCGATCACCCGCTGCAGCAGGCGGTCACGGGCCACGCCGGGTTGCTGCGCGCGGGCCGGCAGGTCTTCCAGGCGGAAGAACACGCCTTTGGAGGTGCCGCCGCGCATATAGGTGGCCGGGATCTTGATCTGGGGGGGCAGCGTGCTGGTCATGTCATCTCCAATCTTCAACAACGATCAATTTGGTCAACTGTCCTGCAGGCCCAACCGGGCCACAGTTACAGGCTTTTTGTCCTGAAAAGGATGCCAAGCAGATAGATCGGCGCGGTCACCACCGCGCCCACCGAGTCGAGCGGACCGGACTGCTCCAGCGCCCGCCCTTCCAAGCGCAGGTTCAGCCGTAGTGGCTGCGGCAGCGCCGATGCGGCAAGTAAGGCTTCGCGGTCCTGCAGTTGCACCACGCGTCCCTCGCCTTCGAAAGTTGCGCTGTACAGCTGCAGTTGCCCCGTCGGCAATCCGCAGCGCGGATCAGCGGCGACGCGATAGGCCCAGGGCTGGTCGCGCATGGGCGCGCGGGTATCCACCTGCAGCGACGTCAGCCGGAACGTCTCGGCTTGGGCCGGTGTGATCCGCGTGGCATCAAGCAACAGCATGTAACGTCCAAAAAGCTGGGGCTTCCCCGAATCCAGCCCAAACCACAGATTGGCCTCCATCCCACCACACAGCACCGCATCCTTCAGCGGGCTTTGCGCCAATGCCTGATAGGCGGCAAAGCCCTCAGGCTTGATCTCGTAGTCGCGCGCATCACCGAGCAGATAGATCTTGTCGGGCGACTGGAATGCGCCCCGGATGAGGTCCTGCTGGTTGCGCTTGCCATGCCCACCTGTTGCACAGGCGCTGGTACCCAACAGCACGAGCAGGGACAGCAACAGGCAACGTGGAATCGCAGGTTTCATGAGCGTCTGGGCATGGAAGAAGGGGCGTCCTGATTCAAGTGCAAGCTCCGAGCATCTGTCAAACGACGACTGACACAGCCCATCCGTCGCGATTCCCACCACACCACGGCATGCTCGGCCGTGCAGCCACCGCGACAGGTATACAACCTGCGGCGGCGACGCCAAACCACGAGGCAGCAAAGCCCCAAGTCTTGCTCACGCTACCTGTGTGCCCTCCAGGAAATCCTGCGCAAAGCGCTGCAACACGCCGCCGGCCTCGTAGATCGCCACTTCCTCGTCCGAATCCAGACGGCAGGTCATCGGTACCTTCAGCACCTCACCGTTGCGACGGGTAATGACCAGGGTCAGGTCCGTGCCCGGGGTGCGCAGGCCGATCACGTCGTAGGTCTCGGTGCCGTCGATGCCCAGCGTGTTGCGGTTGGTACCCGGCTTGAACTCCAGCGGCAGCACGCCCATGCCGATCAGGTTGGTACGGTGGATGCGCTCGAAACCCTCGGCGGCAATCGCCTCCACGCCCGCCAGGCGCACGCCCTTGGCCGCCCAGTCACGCGAGCTGCCCTGGCCGTAATCGGCACCGGCGATGATGATCAGCGGCTGCTTGCGCTCCATGTAGGTTTCGATTGCTTCCCACATGCGCATCACCTTGCCTTCTGGCTCCACCCGCGCCAGCGAACCCTGCTTCACGCTGCCGTCTTCGTTACGCACCATCTCGTTGAACAGCTTCGGGTTGGCGAAGGTGGCGCGCTGTGCGGTGAGGTGATCGCCGCGATGGGTGGCGTAGGAGTTGAAGTCCTCTTCCGGCAAACCCATCTTGGCCAGGTATTCGCCGGCCGCGCTGGACAGCAGGATGGCATTGGACGGTGACAGGTGGTCGGTGGTGATGTTGTCCGGCAACACCGCCAGCGGGCGCATGCCACGCAGCGTGCGCTCACCGGCCAATGCACCCTCCCAGTACGGCGGACGGCGGATATAGGTGCTCTGCGGGCGCCAGTCGTACAGCGGGCTGACCTTCTCACCATGCTCCACGCGCACGTTGAACATCGGGTTGTAGACCTTGCGGAACTGCTCCGGCTTCACCGCGGCCTTCACCACCGCATCGATCTCGGCGTCGCTCGGCCAGATGTCCTTCAGGCGCACCTCGTTGCCATCGGCATCCACGCCCAGCACGTCCTTCTCGATGTCGAAACGCACGGTACCGGCGATGGCATAGGCGATCACCAGCGGCGGCGAGGCCAGGAAGGCCTGCTTGGCATACGGGTGGATGCGGCCGTCGAAGTTGCGGTTACCCGACAGCACGGCGGTCGAATACAGGTCGCGGTCGATGATTTCCTGCTGGATCTTCGGATCCAGCGCGCCACTCATGCCATTGCACGTGGTGCAGGCGAAAGCGACGATGCCGAAGCCCAACTTCTCCAGATCCGGCAGCAAGCCAGCTTCTTCCAGGTACAGCTGCACGGCCTTGGAGCCGGGTGCCAGCGACGACTTCACCCACGGCTTGCGGGTCAGGCCACGCGCATTGGCGTTGCGCGCAAGCAGCGCCGCGGCAATCACGTTGCGCGGGTTGGAGGTATTGGTGCAACTGGTGATCGCAGCGATGATCACCGCGCCGTCGGGCATCAGGCCTTCGGCCTCCTCGCCCCGGCCGCTTTGCAGCTTGGCTTCGTCGGCGATGCCGCGCTCGGCCAGATCCGACACCGACAGGCGCTTGTGCGGGTTGCTGGGGCCGGCCATGTTGCGCACGACGCTGGACAGGTCGAACTCAAGCACGCGCTCGTACTGCGCGGTTTCCAGCGCGTCGGCCCACAGCCCGGTGGTCCTGGCGTAGTTCTCGACCAGCGCCACCTGGGCCTCGTCGCGGCCGGTCAGGCGCAGATAGTCGATGGTCTGCTGGTCGATGTAGAACATCGCCGCGGTCGCACCGTATTCCGGGCACATATTGGAGATGGTGGCGCGGTCACCGATGGTCAGCGCAGCCGCGCCTTCACCGAAGAACTCCAGCCAGGCCCCGACCACACGCTCCTTGCGCAGGAACTCGGTCAGTGCCAGCACCACGTCGGTGGCGGTGATGTTCGGCTGCGGCTTGCCGGTCAGCTTGACGCCGATGATGTCGGGCAGGCGCATCCATGAGGCGCGGCCCAGCATCACGTTCTCGGCTTCCAGACCGCCAACACCAATGGCGATGACGCCCAAGGCATCCACGTGCGGGGTGTGGCTGTCGGTGCCGACGCAGGTATCCGGGAAGGCCACCCCGCCCTGCTGGTAGATCACCGGCGACATCTTCTCCAGATTGATCTGGTGCATGATGCCGTTGCCCGGCGGAATCACATCGACGTTCTCGAAGGCCAGCTTGGTCCAGTCGATGAAGTGGAAGCGGTCTTCGTTACGGCGGTCTTCGATGGCGCGGTTCTTGGCGAACGCGTCCGGATCGTAGCCGCCACATTCCACCGCCAACGAGTGATCGACGATCAGCTGCACCGGCACCACCGGGTTGACCTTGGCCGGGTCACCGCCCTTGTCGGCGATGGCGTCACGCAGGCCGGCCAGGTCGACCAGCGCGGTCTGGCCGAGGATGTCGTGGCAGACCACGCGTGCCGGGAACCAGGGGAAATCGAGGTCACGCTTGCGCTCGATCAGCTGCTTGAGCGAATCGGTGAGCGTGGCCGGGTTGCAGCGGCGCACCAGGTTTTCGGCCAGCACGCGCGCGGTATAGGGCAGCGCGGCGTAGGCGCCGGGCTGGATGGCATCGACTGCGGCGCGGGCGTCGAAGTAATCGAGCGTGCTGCCGGCGAGGTGTTTGCGGTAATCGGTATTCATGGCTGGCCTGTGAGGGTCTGGGCTTACTGGTGTGCTTTGGGTTTTGCTCGCAGCTGCTTGCGATTGCATGAGCCACACAGCAACACATGGAACCTGTGGCTTCCCTTCTCCCGCCTGCGGGGGAAGGTGCCCGAAGGGCGGATGGGGGGGAGCTTTGGCTTTGGCTTTGGCTTCTTCCAAAAGCGAAAAGCTACTCCACGTGCTAGAAGCTTCCCCTCACCCCAACCCCTCTCCCGCAGGCGGGAGAGGGGCTTTGTCTCGCTTGCGGGAGGTTATCCGCGAGCTTTACGCACGCTTGTCCAGCGGCACGAAGGTCTGGTCTTCCGGACCGGTGTAATTCGCGCTCGGGCGGATGATCTTGCCGTCGATGCGCTGCTCGATGATGTGCGCGCTCCAACCCGCAGTACGCGCAATGACGAACAGGGGCGTGAACATCGCGGTCGGCACGCCCATCATGTGGTAGCTGACAGCGCTGAACCAATCCAGGTTCGGGAACATCTTCTTGATGTCCCACATCACCGACTCCAGACGCTCGGCGATGTCGTACATCTTCATGTTCCCCTGCTCGGCCGACAGCTCGCGCGAGACCTCCTTGATCACCTTGTTGCGCGGATCGGACACGGTGTAGACCGGGTGACCGAAACCAATCACCACTTCCTTGCGCTCGACGCGGGCCTTGATGTCGGCCTCGGCTTCGTCCGGCGTTTCATAACGCTTCTGCACTTCGAAGGCGACTTCATTGGCGCCACCGTGCTTGGGACCGCGCAGCGCACCGATACCACCAGTGATGGCGCTGTACATGTCACTGCCGGTGCCGGCGATGACGCGGCAGGCGAAGGTCGAGGCGTTGAATTCGTGTTCTGCGTACAGGATCAGGCTGGTGTGCATGGCCTTGACCCAGGACTCGCGCGGCTGTTCGCCGTGCAGCAGGTGCAGGAAATGGCCGCCGATCGAATCATCGTCGGTCTCCACGTCGATGACCTTGCCGTTGTGGCTCCAGTGGTACCAGTACAGCAGCATCGAACCCAGCGAAGCCATCAGCTTGTCGGCGATGTCGCGCGCGCCCGGGTGGTTGTGGTCGTCCTTTTCCGGTGACACGCAGCCCAGCACGGAAACACCGGTGCGCATCACATCCATCGGGTGCGCCGACGGCGGCAGCTCTTCCAGCGCAGCCTTCACCGCTGCCGGGATGCCACGCAACGCCTTGAGCTTGGCCTTGTAGGCGCGCAGCTCGGCCTTGTTCGGCAGCTTGCCGTGCACCAGCAGGTGGGCGATTTCCTCGAACTCGCTGGTGTTGGCCAGGTCCAGGATGTCGTAGCCACGGTAATGCAGGTCGTTGCCGCTGCGGCCAACGGTGCACAGGGCGGTGTTGCCGGCAGCGGTGCCGGACAGGGCGACGGACTTCTTCGGCTTGAACGCCGGTGCGGCAGTTTGCTCTGACATGGTGTTTACCTCCGGGAAAACGGGTTCACGATTTCAATCAGGATTACGATCGGTGCCGCGCGTGGTCTGCTCCAGCAGCCGTTGCAGCATCTCGATCTGGCGGTTCTGTTGTTCAACCAGCAAAGCCCAATCCTGCGAACGCAGCAGGTCGAGCTTTTCGTGGATCTGCAGTACTTCAAGTTCGGACTTGATGTTGACCTGGTAATCGTTCTCGGCATGCATGCGGTCCACCGCCGCCTGCCGGTTCTGGCTCATCATGATGATCGGCGCCTGCACCGCCGCCAGGCAGGACAGCACCAGGTTCAGCAGGATGTAGGGATAGGGATCGAAGGCCTTGGCCAACATGAAACTGTTGGCCACCATCCAGACCAGCAGCAGGAAGAAGAAGCACAGGATGAAACTCCAGCTTCCTCCTACCTGTGCCACCCGGTCGGCCACCCGCTCACCGAAGCTGCGGGCAGCGTGGAATTCCTGCCCCACGTTGCGCGCGACCTTGCGCCGCGAAATGAAGCGCTCCACCACCAACCGCTCCTCCGGCGGCAACTGCTCCAGTTCCTTTTGCAGGAACTGCCGCGCCGTTTCTCGGCGATCGACACGTGCGGTTCGGGACGAAGTGCTTGCCATGGCGGTTCAGGTGGCCGGGAAAGGCCCCATCATGCACCCTTGCCAGCGAATACCTTGTCCAGCTGCGCCTCGAAAGCGTGGTAGCCAATGCGGTCATACAGTTCCTCGCGGGTCTGCATGGTGTCCACCACATTGCGCTGGTGGCCGTCACGGCGGATGGCTTCGTACACGTTCTCGGCGGCCTTGTTGGCGGCACGGAACGCGGACAGCGGGAACAGCTGCATCGCCACGCCGGCCGCGGCCAGCTCATCGCGGCTGAACAGCGGCGTCGCGCCGAATTCGGTGATGTTGGCCAGCAGCGGCACCTTCACCGCGTCGGCGAAGCGCTTGTAGGTTTCCAGGTCGTAGGCCGCCTCGGCAAAGATGCCGTCGGCACCGGCTTCCACGCAGGCCAGGGCGCGCTCGATGGCCGCGTCCACGCCTTCCATCTGGATGGCATCGGTGCGGGCGATCAGGAAGAAGTCCGGATCGGTCTTGGCATCGGCGGCGGCCTTCACGCGGTCAACCATTTCACCCTGCGAGACGATTTCCTTGCCCGGGCGGTGACCACAGCGCTTGGCGCCAACCTGGTCTTCGATATGGCAGGCAGCGGCGCCGGCCTTGATCAGCGACTTCACCGTGCGCGCGATGTTGAACGCGCTCGGGCCGAAACCGGTGTCGATATCGACCATCAACGGCAGATCGCAGACATCGCTGATGCGGCGCACGTCGATCAACACATCTTCCATCGTGTTGATGCCCAGGTCCGGCAGCCCCAGCGAACCGGCAGCAACACCGCCGCCGGACAGGTAAATGGCGCGGTAACCGGCGCGCTTGGCCAGCAGGGCGTGGTTGGCATTGATCGCACCCACCACCTGCAGCGGGGATTCGGCGGCCAGTGCGGCGCGGAAGGCGGCGCCGGCGGAAGAAAGACTCATGGGTTGGCTCCTGGCTTGTGGCTGGGCGGTGGCGAGCATGCCATTCCGCTGTGACGGTTAATCTGGCACCATCAGATGCATTGATCAATCTTGATTCAATAAATCAACCTATTGAATACGCCATGTCCGACGCCCTCGACCCCGAACTGATCCCCGCCAACGAAGCCTGCGCCCTGCTCGGCATCAGCGCCGCCACGTTGTATGCCTATGTCAGCCGCGGCCAGCTGAGCTCGCGGCCCGGGCCCTCCGCCCGCAGCCGGGTGTACCTGCGGGCGGAGGTGGAACGGCTGGCGCAGCGCAAACGGGCCGGCCGTGGTGCCGAGCGCGGCGCGGCGCAGAGCCTGGATCGCGGCCTGCCGGTGCTGGAAACCCGCATCTCGCTGATCCGCCCGGATGCGCCTTATTACCGTGGCCGTTCGGCCGTAGCCGCGGCGCAGGCCGGCGCCACGCTGGAGGACATCGCCCGCCTGCTGTGGGAGTGCGAAGAGCAGAATCCCTTCACCAGCACCGCCCTGCCCGCCTGGCCCGAGCGCATTGCCGGCCTGGCACTGGACGCCAGCCTGCCGCCGGTGGAACGCACCATGGCCTGCATCCCGCTGCTGGCCCTGGAGCAACGCCAGTCACTCAATGCTGCTGCGCCGGTCCGGCGCGAAGTCGCCGCCTTGTTGCTGCGGCAGAACGCCGCCCTGCTGGTCGGCACCGCGGCGGACACGCGGCCCGTGCACCGGCTGCTTGCCGATGCCTGGGTGCCGGGCGATGCGGCATTCGCCGAACTGGTGCGTGCGGCGCTGGTGCTGTGTGCCGATCACGAACTGAATGTGTCCGCGTTTGCCGCGCGCGTGGTTGCCTCCACCGGCGCGCACCTGCATGCCACGGTGAGCGCGGGCCTGGCGGCGCTGTCCGGGCCACGCCATGGCGGCGCCACCGCGCGCGCGCATGCCCTGCTGGTGGATGCCGAAGCCAGTGGCGCGCCAGCGACCTTCATTGCCGAGCGCTGGCGCCGCGGTGATGAGCTGCCGGGCTTCAATCATCTGCTGTATCCCGAGGGTGATCCGCGCGGTGCGGAGGTATTGCGGCAGCTACGCGAACGCTGTGGCGATTCGCCACGCATGCGCCATGTGGAAGCGGTGCTGGCGGCCACCGAGGAAGTCAGCGGGCAGCGGCCGAACATCGACGGCATGCTGGGTGCCATCTGCTATGTCTACGAATTGCCGGGCGCACATGCGCTGGTGATGTTCGCCACTGCCCGGCTTACCGGCTGGCTGGCGCATGCGTTGGAACAACAGGCGTTGGGCACCTTGATACGACCGCGTGCGCGCTATACCGGCTTGGCACCGAGGGGGTGAGCGTGCACCCCTCCCTTTTGCGCAGCAAAGGGGAGGGTTCGGGAGGGGTAAGCTCTTGCGGCCTTTCCCGCATTGCCAGCTTCGCGGCTTACGCCGCTCCCACATCCGAACGGCGATGCGCTTCTGCTCCCTCCCTTTTGCGCAGCAAAGGGGGGAGGGCTGGGGAGGGGTAAGCTTTTACGGCCTTTCCCGCATTGCCAGCTTCGCGGCATACGCCGCTCCCACATCCGAATGGCGATGCGCTTCTGCTCCCCCCCTTTTGCGCAGCAAAGGGGAGGGTTCGGGGAGGGGTAAGCTCCTGCGGCCTTTCCCGCATTGCCAGCTTCGCGGCTCACGCCGCTCCCACATCCAAACGGCGATGCACTTCTGCTCCCTCCCTTTTGCGCAGCAAAGGGGAGGGTTGGGGAGGGGTAAGCTTTTGCGGCCTTTCCCGCATTGCCAGCTTCGCGGCTTACGCCGCTCCTACACGGCCCCTGCCCGCTTTGACCATTGATTGATGATCTGCGCGATGGCCTGCACGCCATCGGTCAGCGCCGCTGGCCCGGGCTGCAGGATCAGTGGCGACTTGATCTCATGCAGTTCGCCATCCCGCACCGCATTGATCGCCTCCCAGCCCGGACGTGCGGCCACCCGCTCCGGGCGGAACTTCTTGCCGCACCAGGAACCGATGATGATGTCTGGATTGCGCGCAATCACCGGATCGCCATCGGCAAGGATGCGCGCCTTGGCCAGCGGCTCGCGTGACAACTCCGGGAATACATCGATGCCGCCGGCAATCTCCACCAGCTCCGCACCCCACTGGATGCCGGTGATGATGGGCTCATCCCATTCCTCGACATAGACGCGCGGGCGCTGCGGCAGCCTTGCCGCATGCGCGGCTATTGCATCCAATCCGCGCTGCAATTGGTCGGCATAGGCGTTGGCACGGGCCGCCACACCCACCAGCCCGCCCAGGCGGCGGATGTAATCGAGGATGCCGGCCACGCTGCGGTGGTTGGCAATCCACACCTCCACTCCGTTACGGATCAGCTCGGCGGCGATATCGGCCTGGATGTCGGAAAAGCCAATCGCCAGGTCCGGCTTGAGCTTGAGGATCTCGCCGACCTTGGCGCTGGTGAAGGCGCTGACCTTGGGCTTGTCGCGGCGCGCCTGCGGCGGCCGCACGGTGAAACCGCTGATGCCGACGATGCGGTCCTGCGAGCCCAGGGCATACAGCGTCTCGGTAGGTTCTTCGGTAAGGCAGACAATGCGACGCGGGCCGATCATGCGACGGCAAACTCCGTTGTATCGACGAAAACCGCCGGGCTATTCCATGGGTGATGCGCGGCAATCGCGTGCAGCAAGCGCTGCAGGCGCTGTGCATCACGTGCTATGCAGAACTCCAGCCGCACCGTCGGCTGCTGCACCCGTTCACCGCCCTGCCCCTGCACGCTGCGGGTGCCGGGCAGTACCCGATACTGCTCATCGGCAGCGCTCTCCCACATACCCTCGGCGTAACCGCCTGCGGCAAGATCATCAACGGCAAGAATGCCCTGCTTCAACCGCGCCAGATCCGCCGGCGGCACGAATACGGTAATGCGGTAGACCGGCTGCAGCTTCATGCCGCCGGGCCGTCCAACGGCATGCGGTAATAGATCACCCGCTCGGTCTCGGTGAAGCCGCTGCCCAGATGTGCGGCTTGCGCCACCGCATTGTCCAGGGCCGTGTCCGATGCCAGCTCATTGCATCCCTGCGCAACTGCCCAGCGGGCAACCTCGGCTACCAGCGCACGCCCGATGCCCTTGCCACGCAACGCCTCGACCACGTACCAGCCTTCCAGAAATCCCACCGGTGAGCTGGCCGTGCCATTGACATAGTCATGGCGCAGATTGGCTTCGGCCAGACCCACCGACCGGTCCTGGTCGAAGGCAAGCAGCACGGTGCCACCTTCTTGCAGCAACTGTTGCAGCTCGGCCAGCTCGGTCCCGCAGTCCGGCCACAGCGCGCGTCGCAGCTGCGCCCATGCCGGCCAGTCACTGGCCAGCGCGCGACGGATCACGGGGCCGGCTGTATTCATGGATACAGCATCCGCTTGCCCCACTCGCCTGCGGCGTCGGCTTCGTAGCACCAGCGTTCGTGCAGGCGGAAATCGGCGCCGTACCAGAACTCGATGCGCCGCGGCACGATACGCACCCCACCCCAACCCTCCGGGCGTGGTACCTCACGGCCTTCAAAGCGCTGTTCGAAACCGGCCAGACGCTGCTCGAACTCCTCGCGCGAAGCCAGCGGCTGCGATTGCACCGACGCCCAGGCACCAATCTGGCTCATGCGCGGGCGGCTGGCGAAGTAAGCATCGGATTCGGCCGCGGTTACCAGCTGCGCATCACCTTCAATGCGTACCTGGATGCCGGCCTCGCGGAGGCTGCGCCACAGGAACAGCAGTGCCGCCGCGTGGTTGTCATGCAGCTCGCGGCCCTTGCGGCTATCCAGATGCGTGTAGAACACGAAGCCACGCTCGTCGAAAGCCTTGAGCAGCACGGTGCGTGCCGATGGCCGGCCATCGATGTCCACGGTCGCGACGGTCATCGCGGTGGCATCGATCTCTCTGCCAGCCTTGGCCTCTTCAAACAATGCGGCGAAAGTCGAAAGCGCTTCTGCGTAAAGATTGGTCATGGTCCTGCTTCGTAGGGCACGTGTTTGGGCTATTGTGGCGGCATGTCCCCCGTTCCGCACAGTTTTTCCCAACGCCGCTTCGCGCCGGCACTGGTTGCACAGGCGCTGGATGATGCATTGGCCAGTGCCGACGCTACGCCGGTACTGGCGATCAGCGGCGTACAGGGCAGCGGCAAGTCAACGCTGGCAGCACAGATCGTGGATCTGGCACGCACGCGCGGCCTGTGCGCCGCCGCCGTGTCCATCGACGACACCTACCTGACCCGTGCGCAACGGCAACGGCTGGCCGATCGCGTGCACCCCTTGCTTGCCACACGCGGGCCACCGGGAACACATGACCTGGCACTGGCGCTGGCCACGTTGGATGCGGCCAAGGCAGGCCAAGGCTTCCTGTTGCCGCGTTTCGACAAGCTCGCCGACGAACGCGTGCCGGAAGCGCAGTGGAAAAGAATCGAACAACCCCTCGACCTGCTGGTATTCGAAGGCTGGTTCCTGGGCACCCCGGCTGAAACCGATGCTGCCCTGCAGATGCCATTGAACGCATTGGAGCGCGACGCCGATGCCGACGGCACCTGGCGACGCTGGTGCAACCAGGCGCTGGCCGAACACTACCCGGCCTTGTGGCGGCGCTTTGACCGGCTGTGGATGCTGCAACCACCCAGCTTCGCGGTGGTGCCGCACTGGCGCTGGCAGCAGGAACAAGCCCTGCAGCAGGCCTCACCCGGCCGCAGCAGCATGACCCGTGCGCAGCTGGAGCGTTTCGTGCAGTTCTACGAACGCATCAGCCGGCAGGCACTGCGTACCCTGCCGGGCATCGCCGACCGGGTCATCGCGCTGGACGCGCAACGGCAACCATTGGCCGACACCGCGGATTGAAGCATTGCGGCTGGCAAGGCCGGATCACCCCGCAGGAACAGCTCGACGGCGATAGCGCCGCCGAACCGTTGCCGGCGCTCGCGCAACAACGCGCGGCGCGATCACTGCACCAGGAAGGTGATCCGCAGGTTGACCCGCCATTCGATGATGTTGCCATCGCCATCGGTGACAACCTTGGTCTCGTTGACCCACGCACCCTGGATGCCCTTGACCGTCTCGGCCACCTTCTTGATGCCGCTACGTACCGCATCCTCGACGCTGGTTTTGGAGGCCGCGCTGACTTCAATGATTTTCGCCACTGACATGTCCAACTCCTTGGTTGCACCACGAACCATTCGTGGAACTTCCGAGCTTGGCTGCTACCGTGTTAAGGCACTGACACGAGGTGCTAGCATCTTCCGGTAATGAATCCCGCCCCCAATCTCATCCTGGTCGGCCCCATGGGCGCCGGCAAAACCAGCATCGGCCGCCGCCTCGCCGAGCGCTTTGGGTTGGTATTCGTGGATGCCGACCAGGCCATCGTCGACGACGTGGGCTCCAGCATCCCGGCCATATTCGAGAACGTCGGCGAAGCCGGCTTCCGTGCCCATGAAAAGCGGGTACTGACCCGCCTGTTGGCCGGCAGCGGCCAATTGATTTCCACCGGCGGCGGTTGCGTGCTGGATCCGGACAATCGCCGGCACATCCGCCAGCACGGCTTCGTGGTCTACCTGCGGGTCAGCGTGGCCTCGCAACTGGCGCGGCTGCACCGCGACAAGACCCGCCCCCTGCTGCAGCGCGAGGACCGCGAACAGGTGCTGCACACCATGGCTGGCATCCGCGATCCGCTTTACCGCGAAGTAGCCGACCTGATCATCGATACCGACCTCTATACCCCCGCCGATGCCACCGCGCACACCGTAACCCGGCTTGTCGCGCAATGGCAGATCCTGGAACCCACCCGCATGACCGCCCCCACCCGCACCGTCGCCGTCGGCGGCGACCACCCCTACCAGATCCATATCGGCCCGGACCTGCTGTCCCAGGCGCAGACACTGGCCGGCGCCATCCGTGGCCGCCATGTACTGCTGGTCAGCGACGACACCGTCGCACCGCTATACCTGGCCCAGGTGCAGACCGCGCTGCTGGCAGCCCGCCCCGACCTGAAGATCGGCCAGTTCATCATCCCCGCCGGGGAAGCCTCCAAGACGCTGGAAAACTTCAGCGGCGCAATCAATGCATTGGCGACCCTGGGCGCCACCCGCGACGCCTGCGTGCTGGCCCTGGGTGGCGGCGTGGTCGGCGACCTGGCCGGCTTTGCCGCCGCCTGCTGGATGCGCGGGGTCGACTGCGTGCAGCTGCCGACCACCCTGCTGTCGATGGTCGATTCCTCGGTAGGCGGCAAGACCGCGGTGGACATCCCGCAGGGCAAGAACCTGGTCGGCGCCTTCCATCCGCCGCGCGCGGTGGTGGCCGATACCGCCGCCCTGCGCAGCCTGCCGCTGCGCGAGCTGCGCGCCGGCCTGGCCGAAGTCATCAAGTACGGCGCCATCCGCGACCCGCTGTTCTTCCAGTGGCTGCAGGCCGAACGCGAGGCGCTGCTGGCCGGTGACGACAGCGCGCTGGCCCAGGCCATCGCCCGCAGCTGTGAGCACAAGGCCGAGATCGTCGCCCGCGATCCGCTGGAAAAAGGCGAGCGTGCCCTGCTCAACCTCGGCCACACCTTCGGCCATGCCATCGAAACCGCACAGGGCTATGGCGCGCCGGGCAACGACAACCTCAACCATGGCGAGGCGGTGGCGGTCGGCATGGTGCTGGCAGCGCAGTTGTCGGCCGCGCTGGGCATGGCCGATGCGGCCGATACCGAGGTCCTGCGTGAACTGCTGCAGGCCTACGGCCTGCCAACCCGCATCCCCGCCGGCCTGGATGCCGAGGCCTTGCTGGGACATATGCGGCTGGACAAGAAGAACATCGCCGGCCGCCTGCGGCTGGTGCTCTGGCGCGGCATCGGCAAGGCCGAGGTGGTGCCGGATGTGGATGAAGCGGCGGTGTTGGCGGTGCTGCGGCAGGGCTGAGCGGCAAGTCGACCACCGCGCTCTGAAGCCCCTCTCCCTGCGGGGTGAAAGGGGCAGCTTGCGAACCACTGGTTCGCTGCCCATTGAACGCCCTTGCGCTGGCGCAAGGGTCGGGGGCGCGTAGCGGGGGTTGGGGTGAGGGTCCGGGCGAAGCCTGATGGCGTCAAAAGAGCATGGGGCTTCGCCCGCACCCTCATCCGCCCTTCCGGCACCTTCTCCCGCCGGGAGAAGGAGGACGCGGCCCCCAAAACCAGCCCAAAACCCGCACAACGGCTACAATCGCCGCCATGCGCGTCCTACTGCAACAGCCGCCCAGCGGCAATGAAGCCCCCCGCTACGTTCAACTGTCCCTGGTGCCGGATCTGCTCGGCGGCTGGGAGTTGCTGCGTGAAAGCGGCCAGACCGGTGGCCGCATCCAGCTGCGCCGCGAACTGTTCCTGCAGCACGACGAGGCCGTGCATGCCTTCGAGAAGGCCCGCGACGGCCAGATCAAGAAAGGCTTCCAGGTGATGTTCACCGCCGGCCAGCCCGCGCCCTGATTTCCGCATTCCTCGCAGGTGCGCCGCAGCGCGCCTGCGGTTCTTACCCAGGAGTTCCATGTGACCAGCCCACTTCGCAATGACCGCTTCCTGCGCGCCCTACGCCGCGAGCCCGTGGACTACACCCCCGTCTGGCTGATGCGCCAGGCCGGCCGCTACCTGCCGGAGTACCGGACCACCCGTGCCCGCGCCGGCAGCTTCCTGGGCATGGCCAAGAACCCGGAAGTCGCCTGCGAAGTAACCCTGCAGCCGCTGGAGCGCTTCGACCTGGATGCCGCCATCCTGTTCTCGGACATCCTCACCGTGCCGGACGCCATGGGCCTGGGCCTGTACTTCGTCGATGGCGAAGGCCCCAAGTTCAAGCATCCGGTGCGTGATGCCGCCGCGGTCGCCAAGCTGGCGGTGCCGGACATGGAGACCGAACTGCGCTACGTGATGGACGCGGTGCGCCTGATCCGCCGCGAGCTGGACGGCAAGGTGCCGCTGATCGGTTTCTCCGGCAGCCCATGGACCTTGGCCTGCTACATGATCGAAGGCGGCGGCAGCAAGGATTTCGCCCGCATCAAGGCAATGGCGCTGAACGAGCCCAAGGCCCTGCACCAGCTGCTGGAGGTGGTGACCGATGCGGTCATCGCCTACCTGTCGGCACAGCGCGCGGCCGGTGCGCAGGCCCTGCAGGTGTTCGACACCTGGGGCGGCGTGCTCGGCCCGGCGATGTACCGCGAGTTCTCGCTGCGTTACCTCAACCGCATCGCCAGCGAGCTCAAGCGCGGCGACGGCGCCGAGCGCACCCCGCTGATCCTGTTCGGCAAGGGCACCGGCCAGTACGTCGCCGAGCTGGCCGCCAGCGGCGCTGAAGGCGTGGGCGTGGACTGGACCATCTCGCTGGAAGACGCTGCACGCGCAGCCGGCGGCAAGGTCGCGCTGCAGGGCAACCTGGACCCGACCACGCTGTACGGCTCGCCCGATGCGATCAGCCGCGAAGTCGGCAAGGTGCTGGACAGCTATGCCGCCGGCAATGGCGGCTCGCGCGAAGGCCATGTATTCAACCTCGGCCACGGCATGTCGCCGGACATGAACCCCGAGCACGTCGCCGTGCTGGTGGATGCGGTGCATCGCCTCAGCCGCCGCTGAGGTCCGAAGGCCCGGAAGCTTGACTTCAATCTTCCGGGCCCGGACGCTGGGCGCCCCTCATCAGGCCCACGTCCCATGTCCAAACCTTGCAAGTCTCTGCTGTTGGCATTGGCAATCGCTGCGCCACTCGCAGCAAGTGCTGCACCACCGCCACTGCAGTTGGGCGAGGATGACTTCCCGACGCTGGCCGCGTTTCCTGAAGTCGCACAGCTGACCATTTTCAGCACCGGACCGATGGACTTCCCGACCAGCTGCAAACAGATCCGCATTGCGCGAGCGGAAGAAATCGCACCACGCTGGCGGCCGTACATCACCCGCCTTTCGCTCGACCGCTGCAGCACCGAATCCGTCGGCACCGATGCCATGCAGGACACCTCGTACGATGCCAGCGCCAGGATCAAGCCCGGATTGGTGACACTGTACGGCTTGCCGGTCATCGAGACCCGCGAAACGCTGGCCGAAATGTACGGCAACCGCACACTGGTACTTGCAGTTCCGCTGCAGAAGGCAGTAGAGAAAATAGGCCCGATCAGCGAGCGCAACTGCGCACCGCGGGCGCGCAACAACCCTGGCATCCCAACCAACTGCAAGATGGAGCGCATTGACGAGGACAGCTGGAGCATCACCATCGGCGAACTCAACTCCACCATCATGCTGAGCCGGAACCCTGACGATTCCGGATCAACCCTGTACACCATTGGCGGCGGCGATTGATCTACGCGGCATCTGCACACGCATCGGAGGACGATGAAGGCCTGCCTGTGCGCGAGCCGTCCTGATGTCCCCCGCTCCCCCGCTCCCCCTGCCCGCCAGCTCTGCCCAGAAACCCCTGCTATGGCTGGTGTCGCTGGCCATTTTCATGCAGATGCTGGACTCGACCATCGTCAACACGGCCTTGCCGGCGATGGCACGCAGCCTGGGCGAAAGCCCGTTGCAGATGCAGTCGGTGGTGTTCAGCTATGCACTGGCAGTGGCCACTTTCATCCCCGCATCGGGCTGGATCGCCGACCGCTTCGGCACGCGCCGCACCTTCCTCGGCGCAATCGTGCTGTTCACCCTGGGCTCACTGGCCTGTGCACTGTCACCGACGCTGCAGTGGCTGGTGGCGTCGCGCGTGCTGCAGGGCATAGGCGGCGCGATGCTGCTGCCGGTGGGCCGCCTGGCGGTGATGCGCTCGGTGCCACGCGAACAATTCCTCTCGGCGATGAGCTTCATCGCCATCCCCGCGCTGATCGGCCCCCTGCTGGGCCCGACCCTCGGCGGCTGGCTGGTGGAGGTCGCTTCCTGGCATTGGATCTTCCTGATCAACCTGCCAATCGGCGTGATCGGCTTCGTCGCCGCGCTGAAAATCATGCCCGACCACTATGGCCAGCGGAAACAGCGCTTCGATCTGGCCGGCTACCTGATGCTTGCGTTCGGCATGATCGCCCTGTCGCTGGCATTGGACGGCGTCTCGGCGGTCAACTCGGCGCACGCCGTGGTGCTGTTGCTGGCCGTGGTTGGCATCGCCGCATTGGCGGGCTATTGGCTGCATGCCGCCAGCGCGGCCAGTGCGCTGTTTCCGCTCAGCCTGTTCAAGGTGATCAGCTTCCGCATCGGCATCCTCGGCAACCTGTTCTCGCGCATCGGCAGCGGGGCGATGCCCTTGTTGATTCCGCTGCTGCTGCAGGTGGGCATGGGCCTGAGCCCGATGACCGCCGGCATGATGATGATTCCGGTGGCGTTGTCCGGCATGGCCGCCAAGCGCGCTGCGGTGACGCTGGTGGAACGTTTTGGCTACCGCCGCATCCTGATGATCAACACCGTCTGCGTGGGCCTGGCGATGGCCAGTTTCGCCCTGATCACCGCCGAGCAGCCCTTGTGGTTGCGGCTTACCCAGCTGGCGATCTTCGGCGCGGTGAATTCAATGCAGTTCACCGTAATGAACACCGTTACCCTGCGCGACCTGGACACGCATCAGGCCAGCAGCGGCAACAGCCTGTTGTCGATGGTGATGATGCTGGCTACCGGCTTTGGCGCCGCGACCGCGGGCAGCCTGCTGGCGGCCTTTGGCGAACATTTGAGCGGCCACGGCGCAACCGCGGCGCTGCATGCCACCTTCCTGTGCGTGGGTGCCATCACCCTCAGTTCGACCCTGGTGTTCTGGCAGTTGCCCGACAACCGCCCGCATCCGCGCGCGGTTGAAGAGGTCGCCGAATAGTCGCCCGCCTCAATCCTGTGCGGCCTGCGCCTGTTGCCGACGCTGCGCGTCAAGTACCCCGGCAATGGCCTCCAGCAGCATCTGCGCGGTCACCGGCTTGCGCAGGAAGTCGGCGAAGCCTGCTTCGCGCGCCAGTGGTTCGGCCTCGCCATCGGAACGCGCGGTCACGGCGATCAATGGCATTTCGTAGCCCATCGTCTTCAACTGCCGGGCCAGCCCAAAACCGTCGATGCCGGGCAGGTCCAGATCCAGCAACGCCACATCGAACTCCTGGCTGGACAACTCGGCCAGCGCCGCCAGACCATGTGCCGCATGCACCGCACCATGTCCGTGCACTTCCAGCAAACCACGGATAACCGCGGCAATGGTCGGGTCATCCTCCACCAGCAGCACGCGCTGCGGCGGCAGGTTCATCCAGGTGTTGTTGCCAGCGTCATCATCCATCGAGGTCGGCGGCACTTCCCAGGCCAGCGGCAGGTCGACGATGAAACGCGTGCCCTCGCCCAGGCTGCTCTCCACATCGATGCTGCCGCCCATTGCCATGCTCAACTCATTGCAGATGGCCAGGCCCAGGCCGCTGCCGCCGTAGCGTGCTGCGGTACGTGCGCCGTCCGCCTGTTCGAAACGGCGGAACAGGCGCTGCTGTTGCTCGGCACTGATCCCGGGGCCGGTGTCGCTGACCTCGAAACGCACGCCCTTGCCCCCTTCCTGCAGGCGTACGCGCAGGCTCACCGAACCACGGCTGGTGAACTTGATCGCATTGCCGAGCAGATTGAGCAGGATCTGCCTGAGTCGCATCACATCGCCGGTCAATCGCGTCCGCGGCGATGCGTCATTGTCAAAATCAAAGGCCAGCCCGCGTCGTTGTGCCAGCGGCTCCATCAGCCCACGCACGTCTTCAAGCAGCTGCCGCAGCTCCAGCGGTTGATTCTGCAGTTCCAGCCGACCAGCCTCGATGCGGGCCAGATCCAATGCATCGTTGACCAGCCGCAACAGGTGTTCGCCGGCGCGGCGGATCGACTGTGTATAGCCGCGCTGGCGCTCATCCAGTGGCGTGGCCAACAACAGCTCGCTCATGCCCAACACACCGGTCATCGGCGTCCGCACCTCATGCCCAAGCGTCGCCAGGAAGCGCGTCTTGGCCAGCGAGGCCTGTTCGGCCAGCTCCTGCTTGTGGCGTGCCAACTGCCATTCATTGCGCCTGCGCAGACGCCGCTGGTACAGCCAGGCGCCCCCCAGGGTCAGTGCCACGCCAAGCACGAGGAACGTCATCACGCCGGCCGGACTGCGCACCCAGGGTGGCTGCACCCGGAACGCCAACGTCTGCACCGGTGACCAGACGTTGTCCGACGTTGCCGCCTGGATTTCCAGCTGATAGCGTCCCGGCGGCAGCCGTGAGAACACCCGATCGCCACTGGCCCCGACATCCACCCAGTCCGGGTCGTAGCCGGCCAGACGGAAGCGATAGGTATTGGTGGCCGAGTCGGCGAAGGAGAGCAATCGCGCCGCAATGCGCAGATCACGGTCGCCATCGAGGATCTGCAGCGGCGACTCGAGCGTGATGTCACGCTCCTTGTCACCACGGCGCACGCTGACCCGTTCGATGATCAACGGCGGCCGACGGGTCGAAGGCTTGACCTGATCGGGATCGAACAACACCACGCCATCGGGCGTGCCACCGGCAAGCTGGCCGCTGCGCGCCTGTACCAGCGAACGGCGACGGAACTCCTGCCCTGGCAGGCCATCATGCACGCCATACAGGCGCACCGAACGATTGGCCGGATCAATGCGGATCAGGCCGCGCGCACTGATCGCCCACGCCACGCCTTCGGCATCGACCAGCAGGCCGGTCGCCGCCAGCATCGGGAAGCCCTGCTCGGCGCCCACCCGATCCAGCAGCGTCATCCGCTGCCCATCCCACAGATAGCGGTCCATGCGCCCCAGGCCAGCGATCCAGACCACGCCGGTATCGGTGACATTGAAGGTGGACACCCGTCCCGCTGGTCCGCCCGGCACCGGCGTGAAGCGCCCGCTCTGTGACTGCCAGGCGTGGAGGCCGGTGCCGGCCGCCAACCACAGGTGATCGCCCGGGCCACACTGCATGTCTTCCACCAGCACTTCCGGCACGCCGGCCTGCCCCGGCTGCAGCTGCAGCAGCACACGCCCATCGGCATCCCGCTGCTGCATGCCCCCGTCTTCGGAGTAGATCCAGATCCGTCCGCCATCACAGCTGCGCACGATATCGGCATCGCCGACCATCGCCGCATCCTTGCCGTCACCGCTGTGCCAGCGCTGCACGGCACCGTCGCGCGGGTCATAGCGCACCAGCGCATCGAGGCTGCCAATCCAGACCTTGCCACGCGCGTCCTCCACCACCGATTGCGGCCAGTTGGTGCCATCAACCGCCTGCAGGTGATGCTGGACATCGCCGGTGCCCGGATCCAGTCGATCCAGGGCACCGCGCGTACCGACCACCCAGATGCCACCGGAGGCGGATGGCGCCAGCGCCAGCGCATAGGGATTGCGCAGCGAGGCGGGATCATCCAGATGCCGCGACAGCACCGAGAACTGTCGCCAGCTCGGCGGCAGATGCCATAGGCCAGCATTGGTGCTGGCGAACCACAGGCCGCCTTCGCGATCCTCGTAGGCACTGGACCAGTTGGGCTTTACGATTCCGCGTTCCTGCGAGCTGTACAGCGGCACATTGCGCACCACGCTGCTACGGATGCGGCCCAGCCCCGAGCGGGTATCCAGCCAATAGCTGCCGTCGGCGGAATACTGCAGCATGTTGAATACGTCGCCTGGTGCAGCACCTGCCCAACTGGCTGCTTCAAAACGACCGTCGGCATGACGCAGCACAACGCCCTCGTTGGTGGCCACCCACAGCCGGCCCTGCTTGTCCACCTTCAAGCCGTTGATGCGCGGCGATGGCAACAACGCACTGCTGACCCGGTCGAAGCCTGCGCCGTTCCAACGCGCCAGGCCGCCCTTGGTGCCGACCCAAAGACTGCCATCGGGCGTGACCGTCATGTAGGTCACCGACGCCGCCGGCAGGCTGTGTTCGTCCCCTGCGATCGGCATGGAGCGTCGGATGTTGCCTTCCGGATCCAGTCGGTGCAGGCCACCGGTGGCGGTACCGAACCAGACATTGCCATCGGCCGTGGAGGCGATGGCCCAGATCGTATTGCTGCCAATCTGCGGATAGGTCTGCTGGTCGAAAAAGGTGAACTTGAGGCGGTCCGGCGACAACATCACCAGTCCGGCGTTCTGCGTGCCAATCCACAGACGATTGGACTTGTCCGTGTGCAGGCTCCACACCACGTTGTCGCGCAAGCCGTTCTCGGCACGCCAGATGCGGTAGTTGCGGCCGTCGTAACGGGCCAGGCCGTCACGGCTGGCCAGCCACAGGTAACCGGTAAGGTCCTCGGCGAAGGCGTTGATGTTGCTCGATGGCAGGCCATCGGCCACGGTCAGCTGCCGCGGCTGCGGCGTTGCAGGCACTTCGGCAGCCGCGGATGCCGTGATCAGCAGCAACCCGCCCAGCAACATCCCTGCAAACCATTTCATCAAACCCTGCCTCCTGCCGCGCCGCCCAGCGCGTTTGTGATGGCACCTATTGTGCCTGTCCCGTCGCTGCCAGGGCTTCGGCAATCGCATCGACCAGCATCTGCCCGGTCACCGGCTTGCGCAGGAAGCCCACCATCCCGGCCGCACGCGCCAACTGTTCGGCCTGCGCGTCGGCACGTGCGGTCACCGCGATCAACGGGAAACGATGCCCGGAGCCGCGCAACTGGCCAGCCAACGCTATGCCATCCAGGGCTGGCAGATCCAGGTCCAGCAGGCCGACATCGAATGTCTGCCCGCCCACCTCGGCCAGCGCCGCCAAACCATGTGCCGCGTGTATCACCTGATGGCCGCGTGCGGTCAGCAGGCCGGTGATTACCTGCGCCACGGTCGGATCATCTTCAACCAGCAAGACCTGCAGCGGCTGCAGCGCAGTGCCGGACTCGGCCACCGCCGCAGCGGCGCTGCCAGCCGCCGAATACTCCCAGCGCAAAGGCACTTCGAGGACGAAGCGCGCGCCTTCCCCCAGGCGGCTTTCGACCCGCATGCGGCCCCCCATCGCCATGGCCAGTTCCTGGCAGATCGCCAGCCCCAATCCACTGCCGCCGTAACGCGATGCGGTGCGGTTGCCATCGGCCTGTTCGAAACGCTGGAACAGGCGGCTTTGCTGTTCGGCACTGATGCCCGGCCCGGTATCCCGCACGCTCAGGCAGATGCCGCTCTGCCCGGGCAGCAGCTCTGCCGCCACCGACACCTTGCCGCGTTCGGTGAACTTGATCGCATTGCCCAGCAGGTTCATCAGGATCTGCCGCAGGCGCATCGCATCGCCCACTACCATGACCGGCGTTGGAAACGCTGCCGCGGGTTCAAACACCAGTCCACGGCGCTCGGCCATCGGTGCCATCAACGCGCTTACTTCCTGCAGCAGGCGGCCGAGCTCGAAGGGACGATTATCAAGCTCCAGCTTGCCTGCCTCGATGCGCGCCAGGTCCAGGGCATCATTGACCAGCCCGAGCAGGTGCGTGCCGGCCTGTTGGATGGCGTTGGCGAAACGCTGTTGGCGCGCATCCAGCTCGGTGCCCAGCAACAGCTCAGTCATGCCCAGCACGCCAGTCAGCGGCGTGCGCACCTCATGGCCCAAGGTTGCCAGGAAGCGGGTTTTCGCCTCCGAGGCCTGTTCGGCCAGTTCCTGCTTGTGCAGCGCCAACTGCCATTCATTGCGCCGCCGCTCGCGGCGCCGGTAGCCGAACACCGCCGCCGCCGCCAACAATCCGAGCAGCAGTGCCCAGGCCGCCAGCGCCCAGCTGCTGCGCCACCAAGGCGGTGCGACGTCGATCTGCAGTGTCTGCGCGGGGGTCCACGGACCATCGGCCGCCGCACCCTGCACCTGCATGCGATAGGTGCCGGCGGGCAGCCGCGATACCAGCCGTTCGCCGTCACTGCCCAGATCCACCCAGTTCTGGTCATAGCCTTCGATCTGGACCCGGAAACGGTGCCGCGCCGGATCCACATAGGACAGCAGGCGTCCGGTCACCCGCAGATCGCGGTCGCGTGGGCCGAGATGGATCAAGGGGCCTTTCAGCCGCTGCTCGCGCGCGGCATCGTCGCGACGCACACCTATCGACTCGATCACCAACTGCGAGCCTACCGGCGCGGCAACCTTGGCGTCGGGGTTGAAACTGAGCAGCCCCGTGGCGGATACCGCCAATGCCCGGCCGCAGCCTGCGTGCGCGGGCGGCCTGGCGGTGAACTCGGTGTCAGTCAGGCCATCGCCTTCTTCCAACACCCGCACCCGCGCTGCGCCCGGCTGCCACCATAACAACCCGCGCGTGGTCGTCGCCCACAACTGACCACTGCAGCCCGCCACCAGGCCGCCGATCGCTGCCGCCGGCACCCCGTCATCGGTGCCCAGCCGTTGCTGCAGGGAGAAGCCACTGGCGTCATGGCGATAGCGCTCCAGCGCACCATCGCGCGCCAGCCACGCGCTGCCATCAGCAAGGAACACCAGGTCGTAGACCATGCCTTCCGACACCCCGGCAACACTGACGAAGCGCTTGCCATCAAAGCGCTGCACGCCGGCGCCACCGACCAGCCACAGGCTGCCATCAGTGCCCAGTCGCAGTTGTTCAACCAGCTTCTCCGGCAAGCCGGAGGCGGTGCCCTGCGGATAGGCCGCCAGCAACCGGCCATCGGCCGCACGGTGCTGCAGGCCATAGTTGATGATGGACAACCACATGCTGCCGTCGGCGGCCAGTCGCATCAGGTCAGCGCGCTGGGTCGGATCGTCGCCCACCCCCAGGTTGATACGGCGGACCTGCCCGTCCGATGGCCGGTATAGCGTGATGCCACCTGCACGCCCCAGCCAGATCACACCGTCACTGCCACGCTGCACCGACCAGATACTGCCCGGCCCCAACTGCGCCTCGCCGGCCAACTGCGACAACTTGCCGGCCGCATCCAACTGGTACAGGCCGTGCCCGCCCACCACCAGGAATCCATTGCCATCAGCCGCCGAGTTGATCAGGTACAGGCTCTCCAGCGACTTGCCGTCGAGCTGATAGTGGCTGGAAAAACGCGACCAGTCCGGGCGCAGGTAGGCCATGCCCTGGGTCAGCAATGCCGTCCAGATGCCGCCCTCATGATCCTGCAGCAGATCCAGTACGCCACTGCTGCCGGTCAGGAAGCCGCTGCCACCGTCGCCTTCCAACAACTGCAGGCGTTGCGCGTCCCCGCGATACAGTCCATTGGAGCTGCCCATCCAGTAGCGCCCATCGCGATCGTGCAGCACCACCGCCGCACGCGTCTGTGCGGCCTGCGGCCAGGGCGCCGGTGATACCGCGCCATCATCCATGACCCGGTACAGGCCTTCATCGGTGCCCACCCAGATGCCGCCATCGCGGTCACCGCTCAGCCGGATCACATCCTTGCCCTGCAGCAGCGGCGAGCGCACGCTGGCGAAGCCGGCCCCCGGCCGCCAGCGCACCAGCCCGGACGTGGTTCCGATCCAGATACTGCCGTCCTTGCCCGGCAACAAGGCATAAATCGTGTCATCGGGCAGACTGCGCGGGTCGTCGGGCCGGTGCTGGTAACGGCTGATCCGGCCATCGGCATGCAACAGGCAGATGCCGCTCCCGCTGGTGCCTACCCAAAGGTCGGTGCCCTGGGTGGCCAGTGCCCATACCTGGTGTTTACAGATCGCCTCCAGTTCGGCGAAACGGGTAAAACGCTGCCGGTTGGCGTCCAGCATTGCCAGCCCAGCGCCATTGGCACCCACCCATACCCGGTCGCGGGAATCGATAAGCATCGTTTCCAGGGTGTTGCCCGGCAGCGAACCGGACACCTGCGGATCATGCCGCCAGACCCGCAAATGGGTACCGTCATAGCGCGCCAGACCATCGTCGGTGGCCGCCCACACATAACCATGGCGGTCCTGGGCCAGCGCAAGCACGGTGCGTGACGGCAGACCCTCGGCCACCCCCAGACGCCGCATGCGGGGGGTTTCAGCCAGATCCAGGGCGGCCGCCAGGCACGGCCACAACAACAGCAACGCCAACACGCCCAGCCGCGTACCTCGAAGAATCCATTTCATCAACGCCCGACACTCCCCATCGCGGACCGGCATGTATCACCACCCAACCGCCGCGACTTTAGCGCCGCCCCCGGCCCCGGGCAAAGTAACCCGAACCGGCTACGTAACAAACCGTTGCGCAATATGCGCACAAACCCTCACCTGCATCCGCCTAGAATCCCCTATCCCGACCCGGAGCCGGACCTTGCTGCCACGCCTGCTATTGCTGACCTGCGCACTGCTGTCCTTTGCCGCAAGTGCCGCCAATGAACGCTACCGGTTCGATCCGGTGCATACCCGGGTGTTGTTCTCCATCGAGCACGCCGGCTTCTCGCATGCGCTGGGAACGGTGTCCGGCAGCGAAGGCGTGCTCGACTTCGACCCGCAGGACTGGGCCACCGCACGACTGGAGGTGATGGTTCCGGTCACCCGCCTGGACCTGGGCGATGACAAATGGAACCAGGCAACCCTGGCGCGCAACCTGCTCGATGGCGCGCGCTTCCCGCAGGCACGCTTTGTGTCCAGCCGGATCGAGCCGATCGATGCCAACCATGCCCGTGTCGTCGGCCAGCTGACCCTGCGCGGAGTGAGCCGCGAGGTGGCGCTTGACGTCACCCTCAACGCCCTCAAACGGCACCCGCTGCCACCGTTCCGGCGTACTGCTGGATTCTCGGCAAGTACGACGCTCAGCCGCGCCGACTTTGGCATCGACGCGTGGCCTTCGCTGATCGGCGACAAGGTCGAGCTGCGCATCGAGGCCGAAGCGGTGCGCGATGCTGGCGCTGAAGCGCCGCCGGCGGCAGCCGACCCTGTCCCCACGCCAGACAACAGCCTCGAAGACGCCGCCGACGCGGCCCTGAAATCAGCAGCAGAAACGGAAAACCACCCATGAGCCTGAAAAACACCGCACAACGCTGGGGCAGCCTCAGCAAAAGCCTGCACTGGCTGATCGCCCTGCTGATCCTGGCCCTGGGCATCGTCGGCCTGACCATGGGCGAGTTCCCGAAGACGCCCAAGTACTTCTGGATCTACACGATGCACAAGTCCATCGGCATCACCGTGCTGGTGCTGGTGGTGGTGCGCCTGCTGTGGCGCCTGTACGCAGGCGCCCCCGAGCCGGTACCGGGCACCCCGAGCTGGCAGGAACGCATTGCCTCGGCCACGCATTGGTTGCTGTACGTGCTGATGTTCGCCATTCCGCTGTCCGGCTGGCTGTACGACTCGGCCAGTGGCCTGCGGCCATTCAAGCTGTTCGGGCTGGTCGAAATGCCGAAGCTGGTGGCCCCGAGCGAACAGGCCAGCCAGTTCTCCCACGCCATCCACGAGTGGGGCTTCTGGGCGCTGATCCTGTTGGTGCTGGCACATGCAGCGGCTGCGTTCTATCACCACATTCATCTACGCGATGCCACGCTGGCACGCATGCTGCCGCAAGGCTGGCTCAACCTTCCGCAAAAGGATTCCGCATGAACATCAAGCTCACTTCTCCCGCCGCAGTCGCTGCTGCCCTGGCCGGCATGCTGGCGGTTGCCCCGGCCATGGCCGCCGATTACCAGCAGGCACCGGGTGCCGGCTCCATCCTGGTGTTTGCCAGCAAATATGATGGTGAAGTGTTCACCGGCAGCTTCCCCGGCTTCCAGACCCAGGTCAGCTTCGATCCGGCCAATCCGGCAGCAGGCAAGCTGGACGTGACCATTCCGCTGGCCGGTGCCAAGAGCGGCAATACCGACCGTGATTCCACCCTGCAGGGCGCGGACTTCTTCAACGTCGCCAGATTCGCCCAGGCCCGTTACACCGCCAATGGCTTCCGCGCGCTGGGCAACAACCAGTTCGCCGCCGACGGTACGCTCGAACTGCGCGGCATCAGCAAGCCGGTGACGCTGACCTTCACCTGGGCGGAAGGTGCACAGCCGGTATTGACCGGCAAGGCAACGGTCAAGCGCCTGGACTTCGGCGTGGGCGGCGGCGACTGGGCCGACACCAAGACCATCCCCGACGAAACCGCGATCAGCACCATCGTCAAGCTCAACGCGAAATAAGCCAGGGGGCACCGCCCTGTTGACCCGCAGCGTGGGCGTCGGCCCCGCGGCGGGGCCGGCCCCACCCGAAGCCCGCGGTGCGCGCGCCCCCTGACATCAAAGCCGCCCAGCGGGTTTGTGGCCCCCCCCCCTCCCCGCCAACCCACACCCCAAAAAAACCCCGGGCGCCCCCCCCGGGCTCCCCCCCCGCGGGCCGGCCGCCCCCGCGCCGGGCCCTGCCCAACCGGATGCCTGCTCTGCGCACGCCACGTTCCATCATCGCCGCACTACTGTTTGTAGCCAGCCACGCGTCCGCTTCCGAGCAGTTGGACATCAGCTACTACCCGATCAGCGGTGATACCCCGGCACAGCTGCTGCAGGCCATGCAGGACAATGGCCCACAGGCCGATGACGGCAGCCGCTTCCATGGTTACACGCGCTGGAACGTGCGCTGGAACTACCAGACCACTTCACGCAGCAACGACTGCGTGCTGCAACGTGTAGACACCCAGGTCAACGGCAGCATCACCCTGCCCAAATGGACCGGCGAGCATACGGCCGACGCCAAACTACGCGAACGCTGGCACAACTACAGCACGCTCCTGCGCGAACACGAGCAAGGCCACTACCGGTTTGCGCTGGATGCAGCGGCCGAAATACGCCGGCAACTGGCAGCGCTGCCACCCCAGCGCAGCTGTGAAGCCCTGGTCCAGCAGGCCAATCAGCTGGGCGCGTCGCTGGTCGAGCTGCAGCGGCAACGCGAAATCGCCTACGACCGGGATAGCAACCATGGCCGCAACAACGGCCTGGAGCTCTAGCCCCGGTCAGGCCAACAGCCAGTGTTGCAGGCCCGGTACATCGAACGGCCAGTCCAGTTCCCTGCCCGCGGCATCCCGCAGCACCGGCACGCGCGTGCCATAGCTGGCTTCCAGTGCATCGTCCTCATCGATGAACACACTGTCGAAATCCGGTGCCCGCGCCTGCGCCAACACTGCCAACGCCAGGTCGCAGAGGTGGCAATCGTCACGCTGGTACAGAGTCAATCCCATCGTCCATCGGCTCCGGCAATGCTGCGCTGCAGCCATGGCCTGCAGCAAGGAACCCGTAGAATAGCCGCCATCTCAATGCAGTAAACAGAATCAGCATGTCCGTCAGTACGTTCGACCTGTTCAAGATCGGCATCGGCCCGAGTTCGTCACACACCGTGGGCCCGATGCGCGCGGCCGAACGCTTCGTCCACCGCTGGCTGCTGGATCCGGGCCAACTGGACAACACCGTGCGCATCCGCGCCGAAGTCTTCGGCTCACTGGCCCTCACCGGGCGTGGCCACGGCACCGACAAGGCAGTGCTGCTGGGTCTGGAAGGTCACCGGCCCAACGAGATCGACCCGGACATCATCCCGGCCACGCTGGAGCGCATCCGCAGCAGCAAGCGCATCAAGCTGATGGGCCAGCGCGAGATCGCCTTTGATGAAAAGCGCGATCTGGCCCTGAACAAACGCCAGAAGCTGCCGTATCACACCAACGGCATGCGCTTCACCGCCTACGATGCCGATGACCAGATCATCGCCACCCGCGACTATTACTCGGTCGGTGGTGGCTTCGTGGTCAACGAGGACGATGCCGCCGACGACCGCATCGTGCCCGACCAGACACCCATCCCCTATCCGTTCAAGAGCGGCGACGAGCTGCTGGCGCAGGCCGCGCGCAGCGGCCTGAGCATCGCCCAGATGATGTTCGAGAACGAGAAGTGCTGGCGCAGCGAGGAAGAGATCCGCGCCGGCCTGCGCGAGATCTGGGACGCCATGCAGTCCTGCGTCACCCGTGGCATCCGCTCCGAAGGCACCCTGCCCGGCGGCCTGCACGTCAGCCGCCGCGCGCCCACCCTGTACCGCGAGTTGTCCTCGCGGCCTGAAGCCGCCATGCGCGACCCGCTGACCACGCTGGACTGGGTCAACCTGTACGCACTGGCGGTCAACGAGGAAAACGCCGCCGGTGGCCGTGTGGTCACCGCGCCCACCAATGGCGCGGCCGGCATCATTCCCTCGGTGCTGCACTACTACGACCGCTTCTGCCCGGGCAGCAACGAGCAGGGCGTGTTCAACTTCCTGCTGACCGCTGCCGCCATCGGCATCCTGTACAAGGAAAACGCCTCGATCAGTGGCGCCGAAGTCGGCTGCCAAGGCGAAGTGGGCGTGGCCTGCTCGATGGCTGCCGGCGGTTTGATGGCCGCCCTGGGCGGCAACCCCGGGCAGATCGAGAACGCTGCCGAAATCGGCATGGAGCACAACCTCGGGCTGACCTGCGACCCGATCGGTGGGCTGGTGCAGATTCCCTGCATCGAGCGCAACGCGATGGGCGCGGTCAAGGCGATCAACGCCAGCCGCATGGCCATGCGTGGCGACGGCAAGCACAAGGTCTCGCTGGACAAGGTGATCAAGACCATGCGCGACACCGGCCGCGACATGCAGGACAAGTACAAGGAAACCAGCCGGGGCGGCCTTGCCGTCAACGTCATCGAGTGCTGAGCCGCACAAAGGCAGACGCTGGCCCCGCCGGGGCTGGCGCCTGCTGCTGTTCCTGATGCTGTGGCTGGCTGCCAGCTGGCTGTGGAGCAGTTACTGGACGGCGGTGCCCGGGCAAGGCGCCGTCGCCGCCGATGGCCGTTTCAATCTGCCCTTGGACATCCGCCCGCAGGAGCACTGGGCGCTGAATCTGGATCTCCATCGCGGCAGCTTGAGCGACGCGCAATTCGCGCACCGCACCACGCTGTGGAAGCAGGGAACGCCGGACATCGGCGTGATCACCCTGCACTGGCGACTACTGGCAAACAACGGGCAGCAGGTCGCCGCAGGCAGCGACCTCTTCCACCGCATCGACAGTTGGTCGGCGGACACCGTCAGCTGCAGCCAGCCCCTGCCCCCCATCGCACCGGGGCGCTACCGGTTGGTCGGTCAACTGGACGTCGTGCCCGCCAGCGTCGCCGGCATGGACATGGCGGTGGCGGTCAGGGCCGCCAATGGCAAGGCATGGAAGAGCTGGCAGATCGATCTGGCGTGGTGGATGGCACTGCTCAACCTGCTGTTCGTCCTGCCCGTGAGCATCCTCCTGCTGCTGATCCTGCTCGCCAACACGTTGTGGCGGCGACGTCGTCGCCCGCACTAGCCACAAGCAGGCGCCGACCTGCCCACAGCAGGCGCGCCCCGTCAACGTATTGCCTGTCTTGCAATGCCGCCGACGCTTCCACCAGAATCGCCCATCACAACGCTGCTTCAGGGGGAGCGGATGCACGGCGAACAGAACTCAGGCGAACAGCCGCCGGTGCGCCGCCCGCGCTCGGCCGCACGGACCTCGGCCCCCGGCAATGGCATGGCAACCCTGCTCAAACTGCTGCTCGCCGCAGTGGCGCTGCTGGTACTGTCCTATTACATCGGCACCCGCAAGTCGGCACCCGCAGGCGTCGATACCGCCGTTGACGCCGCGCAGGCAACCGCAACCGCCACCACATCGCCCGCCGCAGGTGCCGAGGCACTGGTGATAGAAGGCGAAAAATCCACGACCATGGCCACGGTGGATGATGCGCACATGTCGGTGCAGGAAGGCGGCAGCGTGCTACGTATCGAGGGCAGCGTAGGCCGGAATTTCGCCAACGACATGCAGGCGCTGCTGGCTGCCCACCCGAGCGTGCGCCGCATCGACATCACCAGCGGCGGTGGTTACGCCAACCCCGGCCTGGAAGCGGCGCGCCTGATCAACCGCAACAACCTCACCGTACGGGTTCGCTCGCATTGCGCCAGCATGTGCGTGGCCCTGTGGGCCGCTGCCGGCCAACGGCAGCTGGAAGCCGATGCGGTGATCGGCCTGCATCAATGGAACCCGCAATGCGATGCCCGGCCCTCGCCGGAGCGCGAGGAATGCCATTACCAGGTGCAGTTCGCCACCGAACACACCTCCAGCTACAACGCATGGCTGCGCGCGGCCGGCTTCAATCAGCGGTTGCTGAACCTGCAGTCACAAACCGCCTCCGAAGACATGGCGGTGTTGTTTGCCCCCCAGCTCTGGGAGAACGGCGTTGAGTTCACCGCCGTCGACAGCAACGGCGCACGCATGAGCCGTGAAGCCGTACTGCAACAGCTAGCCGACCGGGCCAAGCGCAGCTGAAACTCAGGCGCCGCGCCTGCCCAGTTTCAACACGCCTTCCAGGGCCAGCAGCACCACCGCCAGCCAGATCGCCACATAGGTCGGCCACTGCCCGTGGCCGACGCTCTCACCGAGCAGCAATGCCGCCAGCATCAGTAATACCGGCTCCACATAGGTAAGCAGTCCAAACAGGCTGAACGACAGCATTTTCGAGGCCAGCATGTAACACATCAGTGCCACCGCGCTGATCGCTCCCAGCAACGGGATCAATACGTACAAAGCCGGCTTCTGCGCCAATGCCACCAGCAACTGTTGCCCATCGCCAATCGCCGCCCACCACGCCACCGGCAGCAACAGCACCAGTTCCACCCAGAATCCCCCCAGGTGACCAATACGCAGGTGTCGGCGCAGCAGGAAGTACGCCGGGTAGCCCAGCGCCACCAACAGCATTTCCCACGACAATCCCTGATTGCGCAGCAGTGCCCAGCCGACACCGAGCGCGGCGCTGGCCACGGCCAGCTTCTGCAGGCCCGACAGGCGCTCACCGTAGACCACCCGCCCCAGCAGCACCATCACCAGCGGCAGCAGGAAGTAGCCCATCGATACCTGCAGCGCGCGCCCATGCAACGGTGCCCACAGGAACAGCCACAGCTGCACGCCGACCATGCCTGCACACAGCGGCAACGCCCACCGCAGCCGGCGCTCCACCCGCACACGTCGCAGGGTGTCAGCGATCAGCGTCCTCTCGCCGGTCACATGCAACATCAGCGCTACCAGCGGCACCGCGAACAGCACCCGCCAGCCAAAAATATCCCCGCCCTGCAGCGGTGCCAGTTGCGGACTGGCGTAATACATCAGACCGAACAACAGGGACGCGGCCAGCGAAACCAGAACACCCTTGGACACAACACACCTTTCAGAGGAAGGAACCGGCAGCGCTCGGCCGGCCCGGAACGGCAACGCCGGCTCCATGATGCCGGCGTCCGGGCATCATAATCCCTGAAAGTCCTGCTGCTGGCGACGAATACCTGGCGTCCTCGTCCATCCGCCATCTGCACGCGCGCAAGCCGAAGGTGCCGGCCTCAGCCTGCGATGCGTCCGCGCTGCAGCACCGCCATGGTGCTGCAGCCATGCTCAGCGATTGACGATGCTCAACACGTCGTCAAGCAAGGCCGCGGCGGTCACTTCGGCGCCCGCCCCCGGTCCCTGGATCAACAGCGGCTGGGTGTTGTAGCGGTCACTGTGGATCGCCACGCGATTGTCGGTGCCACTGCCACCGGCCAGGGCATGCCCTGGCGGTAACGCACGCAGCCCGACGCTGGCACCCTGCGCATCCAGACGCCCGACGAAGCACAGCTTCAAGCCCTGCGCACGCGCCTGCTGCAGCCGTTCGGCCAAAGGCGCATCCAACAACGACAGCGCATCTTCCACGTCCGCTGCAGGCAATGCAGCCAATTCCGCCGGCACCAGCGAGTCGACCTTGATCTGATCCGCCTCCAGCGGCACACCCGCCGCACGTGCAAGTATCAGCAACTTGCGCCGCACGTCTTCGCCGGACAGGTCGATGCGCGGGTCCGGCTCGGTGTAACCGGCGACTGCGGCTTCACGCACGCAGTCAGAGAACGGCTGGCTACCGTCGTAACGATCGAACAGCCAGGCCAATGAGCCCGACAGCACGCCTTCGATGGCATGCACATGGTCACCACCTGCAACCAAGGCGCGGATGCTGCGCAACAGCGGCAAGCCTGCACCCACGGTCGCTGCATCACCGTAGCGCGCAGTGCCCGCCGCGGCTGCCGCACCAATCTGCTGCGCACGTGCCAAGGCCGTGCCATTGCCCAGTTTGTTCGCGGTCACTACATGGATGCCCTGCGCCAACCATGGCGCATGATCGGCAGCGACGGCCTCGCTGGCGGTGGCATCGACCACGATGTCTCCAACCCGCAGGCGCCCCACTTCCTCGCGGTGCACAGGTTCATCCCCTTGCCGCTGCGCGTCGCGCGCGCGCGACAATGCCGCGTCTGGCGCATCGTCACAGACCAGGGCGATGCGCGAATTGGCCACCACATGCAGCGATGGCAGGCTCAGCTGGCGTTGCTGCAGCGCCTGATAGCGCGCGACAAAGGCCGAACCCACCGTGCCCGTCCCCAGCAATACCAGCCGCGCCTGCGACTGTTCCAGCGGACGCAGTACCGCGCTCATGCATCCACCGTTTTTTTACAGTTGCCAGCGGCCTGCTGCGCGTCGGCGATGACCTTGGCAGCACGCGCGAGGCCAGCCTGCAGGTCGGCGACCAGATCCTCGCTGGACTCGATGCCCACCGACAGGCGCAGCAGGCACTCGCTGATGCCGGCCGCGGCACGCGCATCGGCGCTCATCGCAGCGTGGGTCATGGTGGCCGGGTGTGCGACCAGGCTTTCCACACCGCCCAGCGACTCGGCCAGGGTGAAGTAATGCAGGCCATCGAGGAAGGCGCGCACCGCCGCGTACGGGTCCTCGCCTTCGCAGGCGGCCAGCTCAAACGACAGCATCGCGCCGAAGCCCTTCTGCTGCCGTGCCGCCACCGCATGGCCCGGATGCGACGCCAGCCCCGGGTAATACACATTGGACACTGCCTCGCTGGCAGCGAGCAGCTCCACCACGGCCCGGGTATTTTCCTGGTGCACGCGCAGACGCGCATCCAGCGTGCGCAGGCCGCGCAGGGTCAGGAAGGCATCGAACGGCGAACCGGTCAGGCCCAGCGCGTTCGCCCACCACACCAGCTTCTGGTGCACCTCGGCATCGCGCGCGATCACCGCACCGCCGACCACGTCGCTGTGGCCGTTGACGTACTTGGTGGTGGAATGCAGCACCACGTCGGCGCCGAAAGCGATCGGCGTCTGCAGTGCAGGCGACAGGAAGGTGTTGTCGACGACGACCTTGGCGCCGGCCTTGTGCGCAGCATCGATGACGAAGCGCAGATCGGTGATGCGCAGCAGCGGGTTGGACGGGGTTTCGATCAGCACCAGCTTGGGCGACTTCGCCAGCGCATCGGCCAGCGAGCGCGGGTCGGTCAGGTCCGCGGTGATCAGCTCGAAGTGGCCCTTGCTGGCCAACGCGTTGAACAGACGCCAGCTGCCACCGTAGGCATCATGCGGCACTACCAGGCTGTCGCCGGGCTCCAGCAAGGCATTCAACACCAGATTGATCGCGCCCATGCCGGTCGCGGTGATCACCCCGCCTGCGCCCCCCTCCAGCTCAGCCAGTGCCTCGCCAAGCAGGTCACGGGTGGGATTGCCGCTGCGGGTGTAGTCGTACTGGCGCTTGTTGCCAAAGCCGTCGAAGCTGAAGTTGGATGACAGCACGATCGGCGGCGTCACCGCACCGTAGGCGGTATCGCGGTCAATGCCCGCGCGCACTGCCGCGGTGGCACGGCTACAGGAGATATCGGAAGTGTGGGACAGGCTCATGCGGTTTCTCCGGGCAGGCGTAGGGCAGTGGCGAGGATCGCGTCAATGCGATCGGTTTCTTTGAGGAAGGCGTCGTGACCGTAGGGCGAGCGCAGCACGCGCAGGCTGCCGCGCTGGCCCAGGCCTTCGACCAGGGCGACCAGGTCCGACAGCGGCACCAGGCGGTCACCTTCAACCGCGACCACCAGGGTCGGCACGCTGACGGCAGCCGGATCAACCCGGTGCAGATCGATGGATTCGGACAGACGCAGGTAGGCATTGACGCGGGTGCGGGCGACGTACTGCGCGCCGGCGGCGTCAAGGTAATCTTCGGCGGCAACACGCACACGACCATTGACGACTTCCGGCGGCGCATCGAAGCGCTCACCAAACTCTTCCGGCGTGCGGTAGCTGAGCATGGCGAACTGACGCGCCAGCGCAAGGCCGTGACTCTCGGCACACTGCAATTGTCCCAGCGCGACCGCACGGCGCTGCAGCGCGCGCCAGGCGGAAGCATAGGGATGCGGACGATGGGCACCGCTGACCGCGACCAGCTTGCGCAGGCGGGCTGGATGGCGGATCGCCAATTGCAGGCCGACCAGCGCGCCATAGGAGTAACCGACGAAACCATGCAGCTGCTCGATATGCAGTGCGTCCAGCAAAGCGGCAATCGCATCGGCCTGGTCGGTGGTATCGATGGGCGCATCCAGTTCGCCGTCGGCACCGACGAAGTCGAAGCCAAGCAGGCGACGTTTTGCCGGGTCCAACGCGCGACCAACGCCAACCAGGCCTTCGGCCCAGCCCTTCTCGGCGTAGGCGCTGTTCGCAGCGAGGTGACGGTGCGCGGAAATACCGCCAGCTACCAGCACCACCGGCGCACCGGTTGCACCAACCAGTTCATAGCGCAGGCGCAGCGCACGCTGCCCTGCATGACGCATGCGCAACTGCAACTCGATCTCGCCGCGCACGGCGGAGATGCCGTCATCGATACGGTCGAGTGACGCGACGGGGAAAAGCGGAGCTGCGGTAGCGGTGGCGAAACTCATGGCGGTATCCGGTAAGGAGCGGCCATCGAGCTTTCGCGGAGCTCGTGTTCGCCGTACACGCGGTACGGAACGAACCATCTTTCGGCGGACACGGAGGTCACCGCAGGATTTGGCACCAAACGCAGCCGCTTGCGCGTCCGCTGGTTGCCCCGGCTTCAAAGGGCCTGTCCCTCTGCCGGTCTCGATGGTGACGCTACATTGCCAGCGCCCCGCGGGCATGTCAATCGCTTTATTCGCATAAAGAGATGAATAAGTTTCCGGGGCAACCAAACAGGCACAATCAGGTACCGCGCCAAGGACGTCTCACTGTGCCCCGCACCATTCCCATACTGCTGTCGTTGGCACTGCTATGTGCCAGCGACACCGAAGCCAGCCCAGGCAGCCGCTGGCGCGACGCCTGGGGGCTGCCTGCTGCGTCGACGCACGTGGTTGCGGCATCCCGCTCGGACGCCTTCGCCAGCCTGCAGCTGCAGGCACGCGCAGGCGGACGCAGCGCCGTGGTCAGCAACCTGACCGCCGGCCCGGTACAGGTCCGCCTGCAGGGCGATAGCCGGGTACCGGCCGCCACCGTGCTGGCCGCAGGCGAGAAGCGCAGCCTGTTATGGCTGGCAGATGATGGCAATCCACTGCGGCTGGCCCTGGACGCGTTTCCTGGCGACCCGGCAACCCAGCCGGAGGATCACCTCTACCTGCTACCGCTGCGGAGCACGAGCGTTCGGGTCAGCCAGGCCTTCGCCGGGCATTACAGCCACACCGATGCGCAAAACCTGTACGCGGTGGATTTCCCCTTGCCCGAGGGCAGCCCGGTGCTGGCCGCACGTGCCGGCCGGGTGATGCAGGTGGTCGACAGCCATGAGCAGGGCAGCCTGCTGCGCATCCTGCACAGCGACGGCAGCATGGCCTTGTACGCCCACCTGCAGGCCGGCAGCGCCAGCGTCCGCCGCGGACAGAACGTGGCCGCGGGGCAAGCGATCGCCCTGTCCGGCAACACCGGTCACAGCAGCGGTCCGCACCTGCATTTCGTGGTGCAGGCAAATACCGGGCTGGCGCTGCGCTCGATTCCGTTCCGCATGGGCAGCGCGCGCGGCGAGCTGAGGTTTCCCCGGCAGGCGCCCTGAACAGCCTGCTTCGCCTGTAGTGCCGAGCCATGCTCGGCAGGGGCTTTACCGGTGAGGCCCCCTTGCCGAGCATGGCTCGGCATTAACAGGTGGGATGCCTGGGAAGGCCTCTGCCGAGCATGGCTCGGCACTACAGGGCCGGGATTTTTGGGAAGACCCCTACCGAGCATGGCTCGGCACTACCGGGGATTCCTGCCGAGCATGGGTTGGCAGTACCGGGGATTCTGGTCATCCTTGCTGGGCTGGCGGCAGGTATAATCGCCGGTTCATTCGTTTCTGATGCGCCCGGGCGGGCGCCCCTGCCATGTCCGAAGTCGCCACCGAAGCCGCGCGCCGCCGCACCTTCGCCATCATCTCCCACCCTGACGCCGGCAAGACCACGCTGACCGAAAAGCTGTTGCTGTTCGGGGGCGCGATCCAGATGGCCGGCTCGGTCAAGGGCCGCAAGGCCGCACGCCACGCCACCTCGGACTGGATGGCGCTGGAAAAGGAGCGCGGCATCTCGGTCACCTCGTCGGTGATGCAGTTCCCGTACGAAGACAAGATCGTCAACCTGCTCGACACCCCCGGCCACGCCGACTTCGGCGAGGACACCTACCGCGTGCTTACCGCGGTGGACTCGGCGCTGATGGTGATCGACGTGGCCAAGGGCGTGGAAGAGCGCACCATCAAGCTGATGGAAGTCTGCCGCCTGCGCGACACCCCGATCATGACCTTCATCAACAAGCTCGACCGCGAGGGCAAGGACCCGATCGAGCTGCTGGATGAAGTGGAAACCGTGCTCGGCATCCAGTGCGCCCCGGTCACCTGGCCGATCGGCATGGGCCAGCGCCTGAAGGGCGTGGTGCACCTGCTGACCGGCGAAGTGCACCTGTACGAACAGGGCCGCAACTTCACCCGCCAGGACTCGACCATCTTCCCATCACTGGATGCCCCCGGCCTGGTCGAGAAGATCGGCGAGAAAATGCTGGCCGACCTGCGTGACGAGCTGGAACTGGTGCAGGGCGCCAGCCATCCGTTCGACGTGCAGGCCTACCTGGCCGGCAAGCAGACCCCGGTGTTCTTCGGCTCGGGCGTCAACAACTTCGGCGTGCAGCCGCTGCTGGACTTCTTCGTCAAGCACGCGCCGGCACCGCAGCCGCGTGCCACCACCGGCCGCGACATCGCCCCGCAGGAAGACAAGCTGACCGGCTTCGTGTTCAAGATCCAGGCCAACATGGATCCGCAGCACCGCGACCGCGTGGCCTTCATGCGGGTGTGCTCGGGCAAGTTCACCGCCGGCATGAAGACCTTCCACGTACGCACCGGCAAGGAAATGAAGCTGGCCAACGCGCTGACCTTCATGGCCAGCGACCGCGAGATCGCCGCCGAAGCGTGGCCGGGCGACGTGATCGGCATCCACAACCACGGCACCATCTCCATCGGTGACACCTTCACCGAAGGCGAGGCGGTGACCTTCACCGGCATCCCCAACTTCGCCCCGGAACTGTTCCGCCGCGCCCGCCTACGCGACCCGCTCAAGCTCAAGCAGTTGCAGAAGGGCCTGGCCCAGCTGTCCGAGGAAGGCGCCACCCAGTTCTTCCGCCCGTTGATGAGCAACGACCTGATCCTGGGCGCGGTCGGCGTGCTGCAGTTCGACGTGGCCGCCTACCGGCTGAAGGACGAGTACGGCGTGGAAGCGGTGTTCGAGCCGGTGTCGGTCAATACGGCACGCTGGATCAGCTGCAGCAACGCGAAGAAGCTGGAAGAGTTCCGCGAGAAGAACGCCAGCAATCTGAGCATCGATGCCGCCGGCCACTTGGTCTACCTGGCCCCCACCCGGGTCAACCTGCAGTTGGCCCAGGAACGTGCGCCGGACGTACGTTTCTCTGCAACCCGTGAAGCAGCGCACACGGTTTCGGTGGCCTAGGTTCTGATGGCGGCGTGCATACGCCGCCGTTCGGGGTGATGATAGCGGGCACCGGGCCTCCCCCCAGCCCGCGCCCTCATTCCCATGACTGCAACCGTTGCATCGATCCGCGAAGAAGTCGCAAGCGCCCTCACCCATGGTCTGGGCGCGGTCAGCGCACTGGCTGGCGGCGCCGTCCTCATCACCCTTGCCGCGATCTACGGCGATGGCTGGCAACTGGCCAGCGCCATTGTCTTCGGCGTCGCCCTGCTGCTGTTGTACACCGCCTCCACCCTGTACCACGCCATCCAGCACCCGATTGCCAAGGGTCGACTGAAGATCTTCGATCATTGCGCGATCTACATCCTGATCGCTGGCACCTATACGCCCTTCACCCTGATCGGCCTGCGTGGCCCCTGGGGCTGGGGGTTGTTTGGCGCGATCTGGGCGCTCGCCCTGTTCGGCGTCGTATTCAAGCTGTTCTACACCGGTCGCTTCAAGAAACTCTCCACCGCGATCTATATCGCGATGGGCTGGCTGGTGATCGTCGCGATCAAGCCGATGTGGGCCTCGATCGATGGCTGGACATTGAGCTGGCTGTTCGCCGGCGGCGTCTTCTACACCCTCGGCACCGTGTTCTATCACCGTGAACAGCTGCCCTACTCGCACGCGATCTGGCACCTGTTCGTGATTGCCGGCAGCGTCTGCCATTTCGTCTCTGTGACCGCGCAGATCCTGTAAGGCCAGCGACATCCATCAAGGGTCTAACGACACGTCCTGCACATCACGCGAATGCGTGCTTCGCGTGATGTGAACACGGCCCCGTCCAGGATGGGGCCGTGAATACTTCCCCGCCCCCGGCTACGCCGTCCGCGGCGCGCTGGCGAATCAAACGCCCCGGCAAACGCGGCCAGCGCTGGCTTTTGGCAGCCGCCGCCATGCTCGTGGCAGCCATCGTGCTACTCCTATTGTGGGACTGGAACTGGTTCAAGGGGCCGGTTGAGCGCGCGGTGCAGGCACGCACCGGCCGTGTACTGCAGATCGGCAACCTGGATGTAGACCTGGGCCGCACCACCACCATTCGCGGCGATCGCATCACCTTTGCCAATGCCCGTTGGGCCAGGCAGGCGCAGATGGCCAGCGCCGACCGCGTGGAGATCGACATTCGCCTGTGGCCGCTGCTGCGCGGCAGCGTACAGCTGCCGGAGATCCGCCTCAGCCACCCCGACGTGCTGCTGGAGACGGCTCCGCGCAAGGGTGAACCCGGCAACTGGAACTTCCTCGATGGCGGCGGCGGACAGGTCGTGCAACTGCACAGCCTGCGTATCAACGAAGGCCGGCTGCGGTTCATCGACACACTGGGACGCAGCAACATCGACCTGGCGGTGCGCAGCGGCGAGACCCGGCAGGCCGACGCTGCGCCACCGGTACGGGTGCAGGGCAAAGGGCGCTGGCGCGGTGCCGCCTTCACCCTCTCCGGCGGCACCGAATCGCCATTGGAGCTGAGCAACAGCGATCACCCGTTCCGCATCCATCTGGATGCGCGCGCCGGCGCCACCCACGCGATCGCGCGTGGCAGCCTGACCAATCCTTTCCAACTTCAGGTATTCGACCTGCAGTTCCAGCTGAGCGGGCAGGATCTGGACGACCTGTATCCGCTGATCGGCATCGCCATTCCCTCGTCGCCGCCGTATCAGCTGGACGGTCGGCTCAAGCGTGATCATGAGCGCTGGCGTTACGAGAAATTCAGCGGTCGCGTCGGCGACAGCGACCTGGCTGGCGATGTCGAGATCGACGTGGCCGGCGAACGCCCGCGACTGACCGCCAACCTGCTGTCCAAACGCCTGGATTTCGACGATCTGGCCGGTTTCATCGGCGCCCCGCCGAAGACCGGCGGCGACGAGTCCGCCAATGCCGCGCAGAAAGCACAAGCCGCGCAACTCGCCGCCAAGTCCACCGTCCTGCCGGACACTCCCTACAATCTGGGCAAGCTGCGGGCGATGGATGCGGACGTACGCTGGAAGGCACAGCGCATCAATGCACCCAAACTGCCGCTGGACGACATGGATGCGCACCTGTTGCTGGACAACGGCCTGCTGCGGCTGGAGCCGCTCAACTTCGGCGTCGCCGGCGGTGACATCCGCAGCACCGTCCGCATGGACGCACGCCGTGCGCAGATCAACACAACATTCAACGCCAGCCTGCGCGGGGTGCAGCTGGGCCAGCTGTTCCCCGATGCCAAGCTGGCCGAGCAGGCTTCCGGCGGCATCAGTGGCAACATCCGCCTCAGCGGCAACGGCAACTCCATCGCCGCGATGCTGGGCAGCAGCAACGGCGATGTCGCACTGGGCATGGGCCGTGGCCATATCGGCAACCTGCTGATGGAACTGGCCGGGCTCGACGTGGCCGAGTCATTGAAGTTCCTGTTCACCGGCGACAAGCAGATTCCACTACGTTGCGCCTTTGCTGACTTCGGCGTGCACGATGGCCTCATGCGCTCACGCGCGCTGGCTTTCGATACCACCGATACGCTGCTCATCGGCGAAGGCACGATCAGCCTCAAGCAGGAGCAACTGGACCTGCTGCTGCGTCCACGCCCCAAGGATGTCAGCATCCTGGCGCTGCGTTCACCGCTGCGGGTGGGCGGCAGTTTCAAGGATCCCTCGTTCCGCCCCGACTTCAAGGCACTGGGCATCCGTGGCGCCATCGCCCTGACCCTGGCCAGCATCGCACCGCCGGCCGCACTATTGGCCACCATCGAAACCGGTCCGGGCAAGGACGTGCAGTGTGGCGGGCACTACGCCAGGTAGCGCCACCCGACTCAGGTGCCAGTGATGTACTGCTGCAGCTGGCCCAGTTCCTGGCGCTGCTGTTCGATCACCGATTTGACCAGATCACCGATCGAGATCACGCCCACCACCTCGTCGCCATCCAGCACCGGCAGGTGGCGGATGCGGCGGTCGGTCACCAACGCAAGGCATTGCTCCACCGACACCGTGGGTGCCACCGTCACCAGTTCGCCGGTCATGATCTCGCGCACCGGCGTGGTGGCTGAGGAACGGTCCATCAACACGATCTTGCGCGCATAGTCACGTTCGGAAAGGATGCCGACCAGCTTGCGCCCTTCCATCACCAGCACCGCGCCGATGCCCTTCTCCGCCATCAGGCGGATCGCCTGCACCACCGCCACATCGGGTGGCACCGCGTGGATTTCAGGGGACTTGGCCCCGAGCAACTGTCGAACGGTCTGCATGGCGTTCTCCTGCGCTGGCGAATGACGCAGATACTGCCACGTTCCCCGGCTGCCAGGTGTCAACCAGGTACAACGGGCGCTGTTTGGCCTCCATGTAGAGACGCCCGAGGTATTCACCGATCAAGCCCAGCGCGATCAGCTGCACCCCGCCCAGGAACAGGATTGCCGCCATCATCGTCGGCCAGCCAGCAACCCGGTCGCCGTACAACGCCGCCTTGCCGACAACAAACAGCGCGAAGCCGAACGCGCAGGCGGCAGTGAACAAGCCCAGGTAGGTTGCCACCCGCAAGGGCGCGGTGGAGAAGCTGGTAATGCCCTCCAACGCGAAGTTCCACAATTTCCAGAAGCCAAACTTGCTGCTTCCCGCCAGCCGCGGCTCGCGTCGATAAGGCAGCGCGACGCGTTTATAGCCGACCCAGCCAAACAGGCCCTTCATGAAGCGGTGGCGTTCTCGCAGCTGTCGCAGCCCAGCCAACGCACGTGGCGACAACAGCCGGAAATCGCCGGTATCGGCTGGGATCGGCGTCTTCGACAAGCGCCCCATCACCCGGTAGAAACCCGCGGCGGTGAAGCGCTTCAACCAACCATCGCCCCCGCGCTCCACGCGTGTTCCATAGACATCGTCATAGCCTTGCTGCCACAACGCGACGAAACGAGGAATCAGTTCCGGCGGATCCTGGCCATCGGCATCCAGCAGGATCACCGCCCCTTCTTCAACGAAGTCCAGCCCCGCCGTCAGCGCGATTTCCTTGCCGAAATTGCGCGACAGCCGCAGCGCCGACACCCGCGGCTCCTGTGCCGCCAACTGCTGCATCACCGCCCATGTCGCATCGCTGCTGCCGTCATCAACGTAGAGGATGCGGCCATCCACACACCCTTCCAGCGCCTGCAGCTGCGCGCACAAGCGCGGATGCAGCATCGGCAATGCATCCTGCTCGTTGAAAGCGGTGATCAGCAGGGTCAGGCGTTCGGGCTGGCTCATTGCGCAAGTCTACCCAGAGCCGCGCATTCAATTGCCATCATCAACGTAGTCCGCACCACCCAGCTGGCGCGCCTGCCGCTGTATCCACGCCGCACGCCGCTGCACATAAGGCCCCGGCTTGGCCGCGCTGTAGCGTCGCGGTGACGGCAGCACCGCGGCCAAGCGCGCGCTCTCGGCCGGGCTGAGGCGTGCCGCATCCTTGCCCCAGTAGCTGCGCGATGCCGCCTGCACGCCATAAATGCCATCACCAAACTCGGCCACATTGGCGTACATCTCGATGATCCGCTGCTTCGGCCACAAGGCCTCGATCAGCACCGTGTACCAGACCTCCAGCCCCTTGCGCAGCCAGCTGCGGCCCTGCCACAGGAACACATTCTTGGCGGTCTGCTGGCTGATCGTGCTGGCACCACGCAGACGCCCACCGCGCTCGTTGTGCTTGCGCGCCTTCTCGATGGCCTTCAAGTCGAAACCATTGTGCTCGGGAAAGCGCTGGTCCTCCGCCGCCACCAGCGAGATCGGCACGCTGCGCGCCATCTCGTCGAGATCGCACCACTGGTAACGGATACGGAACTTCCAGTCGCCCTGCGCCAGCGCTTCCAATTGCCGGAACACCATCACCGTGGAGAACGGCGGGTCGACGAAGCGCAGCACCAGCACCTGCAAGACACTGAACACGGCAAACAGCACCGGTGCCCATAGCAACCACCGCAACCAGCGCCGGCGACGCCCGCTCCCCGCCCCCTGCTCCACCTTGAGCTCGGCCTGCTCCGCCCCCATTGATATCCACCTTGCAAAACCATTTGTCCGGCGCATTATCCGGCACCGGCCCCACCTCGCGTAGATGCAGCCCCATGACCGATACCTCCGATCTGCTTGTCCGCTTTCTCCTGCCCGCTGCCGGTGTGCGCGGCGTCCATGTCCGGCTGGGCCAGAGCTGGCGTGAAATCCTGTCCCACGGCGACTATCCGGCCGCCGCGTCGCGACTGCTGGGCGAAGCCAGCGTGGCATCGGCACTGTTTACCGGCCACACCAAGGTCGATGGGCGTTTGTCCATTCAGCTGCGCAGCAGCACCGCCCTGCGTGCCTTGTTCACCGAGTGCACCTCGGCCGGCACCCTGCGCGGCATCGTCCAGCTGAACGATGGCGAAGACGCCCCGTCCACCCTCGCTGCCTTGGGCGAGGACGCACTGCTGGCCATCACCATCGAGAATCCCGGCCTGGATCCACGCGAGCCGCAGCGCTACCAGAGCCTGGTCGCCCTGACCGGCGACAGCCTGGACGAAGCCTTCGAGGACTATTTCCGCCATTCCGAGCAGTTGCCGACGCGTCTGCTGCTGGCCAGCAATGGCGAACATGCCGCCGGTCTGCTGCTGCAGAAACTGCCCGGCGACGAAGGCGATGAGGACGGCTGGATCCGCGCAGGCGCCCTGTTTGACACCCTCGGCCAGGACGAACTGCTGGCACTGCCGGCCAGCGAACTGCTGCACCGCCTGTTCCATGAGGAGAACCCGCAGCTGGTCGGCGACAAGGCCCTGCGCTTTGGCTGCTCCTGCTCGCGCGAGCGGGTCAGCGCCATGCTGCAGTCGCTCGGCGAGGAGGAAGCCCGCGCCGCCGCCGAGCCCACCGGCCAGGTCGAAGTCCGCTGCGAGTTCTGCGGTCAGGAATATCACTTCCCATTGGCAGAATTTGGCGTATTGTTCAGTTCTACACCGGCCAATCAGCCAGCACCTGAGCGGCTGCAATAAAGGTCCAACGAGTTGCGTTCTGGGGAGGGCGAAGACTTGTTAAGAAACCATAAACCGCATAGGATCGAGAGCTCACGCGCCGGGAACTTCCTGGCGCCAACGGGGTCTGACTGAGTCCATGAACGCCTTACTGCGCCTACCGCTTGCCCTGCTGATCGCCCTTGGCGCGGTCACGGGCGTGCATGCGCAAAGCAAGCCGCGCGCCATGGACAGCACCGTACTGCCGGTGTGGAACCGTGGCAGCGGCAAGGTCGAGGCCCTGCTTTACCTGGAACCCACGGGCACCCAGAACGCCGGCGCACGCTGGAATTTTGGTCAAAGCTCGCTGGATGCCGCGTTTGGCCTGTCCTCGGGCGATTCGCTCGGCCTGCTCTGCAACAGCAGCCGCGGCAGCAGCATCGGCGGCCTGGCCAGCCACTGCATGCTGGCCAGCCTCGGCGATGACGACGACAACAATGGCCGCCACATCTCGGCCACCACCGCGTTCAATCGGCCCGGTGGACGCGTCGGCGTAAGCGCCGGCAGCGGCCGCGATACCTTGCCGGCCTGGTTGTCCGGCGGCAACAAGAGCGGCGCGGCACGCATCGAACAGAATGATCTGACCGTATTCGGACAGAAGAACATCGGCCGCGAAGGATTCGTCTCCATCGGCGGCACCTATGCCAAGGCACGCCTGGTGCCGCTGACCGACGCCGCTCCTGCGGTGGTGGACCAGTGGGACAGCAAGAGCCTGACCGTCGGCGGCGGCTATGGTGCCTTCAGCGCCAACGTCATCGGCCGCGTCGTCGATGCGCCCGGCCAGAGCGGCAAGTGGGAAGGCCTCGGCCTGGGCATCACCTGGCGCACCCCGTGGAGTGGCCAGCTCACGGTCGGCGCGGAAAACGTGATCACACGCGGCAAAAACCCCTTCTCTCCCCGTAACGAAAGCAATGACGACGGAGCAATCCCGTACGTCCGTTACGAGCAGGACCTGTAACTCCTTACTCTTACGTCAGATCCAGAGAACGCCCCGCCTGCCGGGGCGTTTTGCGTTGCAGCATGCGCCGGAAACAACGGGCTCGCCTTTGCTGAATTGGAGTCATTTCCACAACTTCATTAACCAATCTTTAATTTATTTGCAGTCGCAAGTACTATCGGTCTCAAGCCCATGGTTTTGGATCCGCCTTTCGGATCCGCCAGCGGCCTTCGCAGCTATACCAAGTCCACTTGGCAGAGAGAGAGAACCAATGATTTGCAAGTCCAACAAACTGCGTGATGCAGTTGTCCTTGCGCTTGTCGCAAGCGCCGGCACCACCGGTGTCGTATACGCCCAGGATGCAGACAAGGGCGCAACCAACCTGGATCGCATCCAGGTCACTGGCTCGCGCATCCGCTCGGTTGATGCGGAAACCTCGCAGCCGGTTCTGACCCTGACCCGCGAAGCGATCCAGCAGACCGGTCGTACCAGCGTCGCTGACGTGCTGCAGCAGATCGCCACCAACGGCGCTGCCATCAACACCCAGTTCAACAACGGCGGCGACGGCTCCTCCGGCGTCGACCTGCGCAACCTCGGCTCCTCGCGCACCCTGGTGCTGGTCAATGGCCGCCGTTGGGTCTCGGCCCTGGACGGCAGCGTCGACCTGAACACCATCCCGTCGGCCATGGTCGAGCGCATCGAAGTCCTGAAGGACGGCGCCTCCTCGATCTACGGTTCGGACGCCATCGCCGGCGTGGTCAACATCATCACCCGTGAAGATTTCAACGGCGGTGAAGCCCATGTGTATCGCGGCCAGTTCAGCCAGGGCGACGGCGAGCGCGAAGGCTATGACCTGACCCTGGGTACCAGCAGCGACCGCGGCAACCTGGTGTTCGGCGCCAGCTACGTCAAGGAAAAGGCCGTCATGGCCGGCGCACGCAAGATCTCGCGCGATCCGGTGTATGGCCTGGGTTCGAGCCAGTACAGCGGCCAGACCGCTGACGGCGGCATCTGGGACCTGACCGTCGATGGCACCCCCACCGACGACGTCGACTACTGGGATTCGATCGCCGGCAGCAAGGACAAGGCCACCGCCGCCCGTGCCGGCATCAACCGCTGGGTTGTCAACAAGGATGCTGATGGTCGCGTTCTGCCGGGCAACTATCACGCCTACGGCAATGACGACAAGTACAACTACGCCGCCGACAACTACCTGCGCACCCCGCAGGAGCGCAAGTCGATCTACATCCAGGGCCGCTACGACCTGACCGACTCGATCGCACTGCGCACCGACGCGCTGTACAACCAGCGTAACTCGGCCCAGCAGCTGGCCGGCTTCCCGCTGAGCGCCGGCAGCTACATGGGCGGCGACCAGGGCTTGTCTGCAGACAGCTACTACAACCCGACCAAGGGCGCGGCCGACGCGCGCGAACTGAACTGGAACCGTCGCCTGGTCGAACAGGAACGCTTCTATGAGCAGGACGTCAAGACCCTGCATTGGTATGGCGGCCTGGAAGGTTCGTTCCAGTTTGCCGACCGTTACTTCAACTGGGATGCCGGTCTGAGCTACAACTCGAACGACCAGATCGACACCCAGGTCGGTGACGTCAACATGGGCAATCTGTACCGTGCCACCGGCGCGTCCTTCATGGACACCGATGGCGTGGTCAAGTGCGGCGCACCGGGTGCCGTGATTGATGGCTGCGTGCCGTTCAATCCGCTGTCCAGTGCCGGCAACATGCCGAAGGAAATGCTGGACTACATCCTGTTCACCGCCAAGGACAAGTTCCAGAACAAGAGCAAGAGCTTCACCGCCAACCTGGCCGGCGACATCGTCGAACTGCCGGGCGGCATGATGGGCTTCGCAGCGGGTTACGAGCACCGCAAGGAATCCGGCTACGACCTGCCGGACGCCTTCGTCTCGGCCGGCATGAGCTCGGGCAACGCCCGTCAGCCGACCAGCGGTGATTACAGCCTGGACGACCTGTACCTGGAACTGGCCATCCCGCTGCTGAAGGATCTGCCGGGCGCCGAAGTGCTGGAGTTCAGCGTGGCGTCGCGTTATTCCGACTACAGCAACTTCGGCAACACCATCAACAGCAAGTTCGGCTTCAAGTGGAAGCCGTACGCCGACCTGCTGGTTCGTGGTAACTGGGCCGAAGGCTTCCGTGCACCGTCGATCTCCAACATGTTCGGTGGCGGTTCCGCATCGTACGAAGGCTACGGCGACCCCTGCTCCAGCGACAGCCCGTTCATCGGCAACGCCGCCGTGGCCCAGCGCTGCGCCGCAGCCGGCATTTCCGCCGCCTACAAGCAGCGTGAAAAGTATGGTGACCAGACCCCGTGGCCGTTCGACTGGGTTTCCAACCAGGAGCTGACCCCGGAAACCTCGACCTCCAAGACCTTGGGCTTCGTGTTCAGCCCGAGCTTCCTGAAGGGCTTCGACGTGTCGCTGGACTGGTGGCAGATCAACATCAAGAACGTGATCAGCCGTCCGCAGGTCACCTACATGCTTGACCAGTGCTATGTGGAAGGCAACCAGAGCTGGTGCGACATCGTCAATGACGGCCTGACCCGCAACGCACTGGGCCAGATCACCTACCTGAAGATGGGCCTGGCCAACCTGGGCGAGACCGAAGTGGAAGGTTACGACCTGACCATGCGTTACTCGCTGCCGGATACCAGCATCGGCGCCTTCTCGTTCGTGTGGGACAGCACCTACATGTCGTCCTACCGCACCAAGGCCACGCCTGACGCTGATTGGGATGCTTCGACCGTAGGCACCTACGTCAAGGACACCCCGGTCTGGCGCATCCGCTCCAACCTGACCGCGAACTGGACCTACGGCGATTTCGGCCTGACCTGGACCACCCGCTACTTCTCCAGCCTGGTCGAAAACTGCAAGTACCCGACGGTCGCATCGCTGTGCAGCGACCCGAACCGGGTCACCGCTACCGGCAAGGACCCGCAGAACAAGCTGGCCGCGACCACCTATCACGACCTGCAGGCACGCTACAACGTGCCGTGGAATGCAACCGTGTCGGTGGGCGTGAACAACGTGTTCGCGAAGGAACCGCCGGTGGCGACGCAGGCGTTCGCCAACAGCTTCGACTACCAGTACGACACCCCGGGGCGCTACTACTACATGGAGTACCGTCAGCGCTTCTGATCGTAGTCTGATCGGTTGAAACAGAACGGCCCGGGATTCCCGGGCCGTTTTCTTTTGCAGGTTGCGATGGTCCGGCAATGCCCTGGACCAATCTCGGACATCCACTCGCTCGACGCCGATCTCGCGAGCAGGCGCTCACCGGGGATCTCGGCACCGCGCCGATCCGGGCTGCGCAACGGGTGCGCCATTTGCGGCCATCATCGCCTGCAGGAGCAAGCTCAAAGCAAAAGAAAGGCCGCATTGCTGCGGCCCTTCTTGCTCATGCGCGGTCAGTCGATTCAACCGTTCGGGATCAAGGTCTCGATCACGTGCTCGACATAGGCCTCGAAATCCTCACGCGCCTGCTTGGGCTGCTGCAGTTGCAACGACAACTGCAGGAAACCGACATACGCCGCATAGGCCAGCCGCGCACGGTGGCGCGCGTCGGTGGAACTGAGCCCGGCCTGGCGGAACGAGGCGATCAGGTACTCCATGCGCCGCTGCGAAACGCGGTCGATCACCGGCCGCACCATTGGATTGTCCAGCGCCTTGAGCAACTCGCTGTAGATCACATGCGGCGTGACTTCATGTGCGACCAGTTGGAACAGCGCACGCAGACGGGTGCGCGGGTCCGGTACCTCCTCCAGGCTGCCGAACACCTGCTGCTGCTCCACGACTTCCCAGCGCTCCAAGGCCGCTTGCAACAGCGCGTCGCGCGAGGGGAAATGCCAATAGAAGCTGCCCTTGGTCACACCCAGCCTGCGCGCCAGCGGTTCGACCGCCACCGCACCCACACCCTGCTCGGCGATCAGGTCCAAGGCCGCTTGCGCCCAGTCATCCGCGCTCAGACGGTTTTGCCGCGTGCTGCGGGACTCGGTGCTGGAAACTGAAGAATCGTTCATGGGCAGATTTAACCATACGGCGGGGACTGGTTGCAGTATGTGGATGACAAAAGCACGGACAATCCGGCGATTGATGGATCGGCTCCGGTACCCCGACATCGCCCTGACGCGTTTCCATACTCCCGGGTATTGACAGCACTTCGGGCCTTTCCATACCATCAGGTATGGTTATGTCCACTCCCTCATCCGTATCCGCTGAAGACATACGCCTCGAAGGCGCACATGGCGCTGGCCTGGGTGCATCCCGACACAGCGGCAAGCAGCCCGGCATTCTGTTCGCGCACGGCTTCGGCCAGACCCGCGGCGCTTGGACGGCTACCGCGGAAACCCTCAACGCTGCCGGCCACGCCACGCTCAGCTATGACGCACGCGGCCATGGCGATTCGGACTGGAATGCCAGCGATCTGCCCTATCACGGCGATCAGTTCACCGATGACCTGATCGTGATCGCCGGCGAGCTGCCGCGTCCGCCGGTGCTGGTTGCCGCGTCGATGGGCGGCTTGTTCGGGCTGATGGCCGAAGCGCGCTGGCCGGGCCTGTTCGCGGCGATGGTGCTAGTGGACATCACCCCGCGCTGGGAGACCCGCGGTGTGGAGCGCATTCTTGCCTTCATGAGCGCGCACCCCGACGGTTTCGTCTCGCTGCAGGCCGCAGCCGACACCATCTCCGCCTATATGCCGCACCGCCCACGCAAGAGCGAAGATTCGCTGCGTGCGCTGCTGCGCCCAGGCAAGGATGGCCGCTGGAACTGGCATTGGGATCCGCGCCTGGTCGATGAGCTGGCGCGCGACAGCGAGCAGCACCAGGGCGTGATTGCCGAAGCTGCAAGACAAGTGCAGTGCCCGCTGCTGCTGGTCAGCGGTGGCCGCAGTGACCTGGTCTCGCCGCAGACCGTTGAAGAATTCATGGCGCTGGTGCCACACGCACAGCATGTCCATCTGCCGCACGCCACCCACATGGTGGCCGGCGATGACAACAATGCGTTTACCGCCGCTGTGTTGAACTATCTGGACGCACTGCCTTCCGCAGCGTCCGCCCGAACCGAGCACGTTACCGGAGCACGTCCATGAGCATCGTCGTACCTTTCCTGGCCCTGCTGCTTGCAGGTGCCTTTGTTGCCTACCACCGCATGCGACTCGTCGTATGGACGGTCATCAGCGTGGTGGCCCTGGCCATCTGCTGGTTTGCCGGAGTCAACCAGACCGCGATCATCGTCGCCGCCGCCATCGTTGCGCTGATCTGCGTGCCGGTGCTGCTGCCGTTCCTGCGCAAGCCGCTGATCACCGCGCCGTTCATGGGTGTGTTCCGCAAGGTGCTGCCGCCGCTGTCCAAGACCGAGCGCATCGCCCTGGAAACCGGCTCGGTCGGCTTTGAAGGCGAGCTGTTCACCGGCGACCCGGACTGGAACATCCTGCTCAACTACCCCAAGCCGCAGCTCACCGCCGAGGAACAGGCCTTCATGGATGGCCCGGTGGAAGAACTGTGCAAGATGGTCAACGACTTCGAGATCACCCACGTCCACGCCGACCTGCCGCCGGAACTGTGGGACTACATCAAGAAGAACAAGTTCTTCGGCATGATCATCCCGAAGGAATACGGCGGCCTGGGCTTCAGCGCGCTGGCCCACCACAAGGTCATCCAGAAGCTGGCCTCGGTATCGAGCGTGGTCAGTTCCACCGTCGGCGTGCCCAACTCGCTGGGCCCGGGTGAGCTGCTCAACCATTACGGCACCCAGGAGCAGAAGGACTACTACCTGCCGCGCCTGGCCATCGGCCAGGAAGTGCCCTGCTTCGGCCTGACCGGTCCGTTCGCCGGCTCGGACGCCACCTCCATCCCCGACTTCGGCATCGTCTGCAAGGGCATGTGGAAGGGCGAGGAAGTGCTGGGCCTGAAGCTGACCTTCGACAAGCGCTACATCACCCTGGCGCCGGTCGCGACCCTGATCGGCATGGCCTTCCGCATGTACGACCCGGACGGCCTGCTCGGCGACACCAAGGACATCGGCATCACCCTGGCGCTGCTGCCGCGTGACACCGACGGCGTGGAAATCGGCCGCCGCCACTTCCCGCTGAACTCCACCTTCCAGAACGGTCCGATCCGCGGCAAGGATGTGTTCATTCCGCTGACCCAGCTGATCGGCGGTGCCGAGAAGCGTGGCCTGGGCTGGAACATGCTCAACGAGTGCCTGGCCGTTGGCCGTTCCATCACCCTGCCCTCCACCGCCTCGGGCGGTGCCAAGGCCGGTGCGGTGGTGACCGGTGCCTATGCACGCATCCGCAAGCAGTTCGGCCTGTCGGTCGGCCGCTTCGAGGGTGTGGAAGAAGCACTGGCCCGCATTGGCGGCAAGGCTTACAAGATCAGCGCACTGTCGCAGGCCACCGCCGCTGCGGTTGACCGTGGCGACGTGCCGTCGGTGCCGTCGGCGATTGCCAAGTACCACTGCACCAACATGAGCCGCGAAGTCATTTCCGACGTGATGGACGTGATCGGCGGCAAGGGCATCATCCTCGGGCCGCGCAACTTCGCCGGCCGCAGCTGGCAGGCCGCACCGATCGCCATCACGGTGGAAGGTGCCAACATCATGACCCGCTCGCTGCTGATCTTCGGTCAGGGCGCCATCCTCTGCCACCCGTGGGTGCTGAAGGAAATGAAGGCCGCGCAGGACGAAGACCGCAAGACCGGCCTGCGTGAATTCGACCAGGCACTGTTCGGCCATGTCCGCTTCGGCATCTCCAACGCCGTGCGCTCGCTGTGGTTCGGTCTGACCGGTGCGCGCTTCGGTGCCGCCCCGGGCGACGCCTACACCCGCCGCTACTTCCGCAAGCTGGACCGTTATTCGGCCAACCTGGCGCTGATGGCCGACATCTCGATGATGACCCTCGGCGGCAAGCTCAAGTTCAAGGAATCGCTGTCCGGCCGTCTGGGTGATGTGCTCAGCCACATCTACATGACCAGCGCCATGCTCAAGCGTTACCACGACGAGGGCGCACCGCAGGCTGACCAGCCGCTGCTGGCCTGGGCCTTCCACGACAGCGTGCACAAGATCGAGGAATCGCTGTCGGCGGCGCTGCGCAACTTCCCGATCCGTCCGATCGGCTGGCTGATGTGGGCACTGATCTTCCCGTTCGGCCGTCGCGCCGAGGCCCCGGGCGATCGCCTGAGCCGCCGTGTTGCGGCAACGCTGATGGCACCGGGCGAAGCGCGTGACCGCCTGGCCCAGGGCGTGTTCCTGACCCCCTGCGCCAACAACCCGGGTGGCCGCATCAACAGCTACCTGTCCAAGGCGATCATGGCCGAGCCGGTCGAGCGCAAGTTCCTGAAGGCGCTGAAGACCAAGGGTATCGAGGCGCTGACCTTCGCCACCCAGCTCGACGAGGCCGTGGCCGAGGGCGTGATCACCCAGGACGAGCGCAAGCTGCTGGAAGAGCTGCGCGAGATCACCATGGACACGATCACCGTGGACGACTTCGAGCCGCATGAACTGCGTTCGGCCGGCTACTACGACCTGCCGGGCAAGCAGCGCCCGCAGCCGCAGCAGGCCGCGTAAGCCACTACCCAGCAACAACAACGGCGGGCCTGGTGCCCGCCGTTTTCATATCAGGACGCCCTACACCATGACCGCGCCTCTGTTGTCGCTTTACCGTCGCTTCTCCCGCTGGCCCGCCGGCAACTGGTTGTTCTCCCGCGCGGTGTGCTTCAAGGCGCCCTATTTCGCCAGCATCTCGCCGCGGATCACCGCGCTGGAACCGGGCCGCTGCGAAGGCGTGATCCGCCAGCGCCGCCGCATCAGCAACCACATCGGTACCGTGCATGCGATCGCCATGTGCAACCTGGCCGAACTGGTCGGCGGGGTCATGGTCGATGCCAGCCTGCCTGCCGACATGCGCTGGATCCCCAAGGGCATGGAAGTGAAATACCAGGCCAAGGCGCTGGGCGTGTTGAAGGCGGTGGCAACCCCGCAGCAGCCCATCATCAGTGCCGAGCACGGCTACGACCTGCCGGTGCAGGTCAGTGTCACCGATGCGGCCGGTACCGAGGTATTCCAGGCCATCATCGCGATGTGGGTATCACCACGTCCCAGCCGCAGCGGAGGTTGACGCATGCAGACCGCGGAATGGATGCTGCGTCTTGGCGGACTGCACTGCCTGGGTTTTTCCCTGTTCCACCTCGCGTTCTGGCGTTTGTTCGGCTGGAAACACGAGCTGGCAAAGCTCAGCGCTGCCAACCGCGCGATCATGCAGATCCTCAACCTGCGCCTTGTCTATGTGTTTCTTGGGATGGGCGCGCTGTCACTGGCCTTCACCCGCGAACTGCTCGATACCCGGCTGGGGCATGTGGTGTTGGCTTTCATGGCCGTGTTCTGGCTGGGCCGCACCATCGAGCAATTCGTTTTCCTGCGTATCAATGACTGGCGCGTGCACCTGCTGACCGCCTTGTTCGTGCTCGGTGCGGTGCTGTACGCAGTACCGTTGTGGCTGGGATTCTCGCTGTACATCAGCCGCTGATTACCGGCAATGCCACTGTAGTGCCGAGCCATGCTCGGCAGGGGCTCTACAGATGATCTGTCGGGAACGCTCTTGCCGAGCATGGCTCAGCACTACAGGTGATCTATCGGTAACGCCTCTGCCGAGCATGGCTCGGCACTACCGGTGATCTATCGGCAAGGCCCTTGCCGAGCATGGCTCGGCATTACAGGGCACGCAGCAGCAGCGCCACGATTGCCGGTACGGCCTGGACGTAGAAGATCCGCGGGCTGACGCTGTACGCGCCATAGGCACCGGCCACCACCACGCAGACCAGCGCGAACGTCACCAGCACCGGCTGCGCCAGTACCACCCCGGCGATGATGCCTGCCGCAAGAAAACCGTTGTACAGCCCCTGGTTCGCCGCCAGCACGCGCGTGGCCTGCGCTTTCTCCGGCGTATTGCGAAAGGTCTTCAGACCCTGTGGCTTGGTCCACAGGAACATCTCCAGCACCAGAAAGTACACATGCAACACTGCCACCAGCAGTGTCACCGCCATCGCACTTGCGCCCAATACGCTCATTGCCATCTCATCCTCGCAGCACAGCGGCAACCCGCCGTGGGGTAATCACTCAGCGATCCTGCGGCAGCTTCTTCTCTTCGCGCAAGACGCCCAGCGCCGACAGCGTCATCAGCACCGCAACCGCCGCGCCGCCGACGAACACCGCCTGTGACCCGAGCAGGGACAGGCCCTTGTGCACCCAGGCGAAGGTCAGGTCGCCACCGCGGTACACCACCGTGTCGATCGCCGCACCGGCCTTGTAACGCCACTGCCGGTCCACCCGCGTATAGATCGTCTCGCGCGCCGGCTTGCCCAGCGAGAACTCGCTGGCCCGGGTCAGCACCTGGATCACCGCCACCATCACCGGCAAGGGCGAGGCCGCCGCGATCGAGAAGCCGATGATGATCGCAATGCCCGGTATCAGCAGCGCCGGTGCCACGCCATAGCGCGACAGCAACCAGCGCGTCAGGGCCAGCTGGATGATCAGGGTCAGTGCGTTCACCGCCAGGTCGATGCGCGAATAGAACGCCGTGCTCGCCGCCGGGTCGGTGATCAGCCGGCGCACGATGGCCGCCTGTTCGTTGTACAGCATGGTGCCCACGCCCACGCCGAACAGCACCATCAAGGCCAGCCAGCGCAGCAGCGGCTCGCGCGCGATCAGCTTCAGGCCATCGAACACGCTGCCGCCCATCGGCTGCTCGCCGTCGGCCAGTTGCTGTTCGCGCTCGCGCTGCACCGCCCACGGCCGCAACTTCCAGATACAGAACAGGCAGATCGACAGGAAGCCGGCCGAGACCAGCATCAGGTTGGCGATGCCGACCCGCTGCACCAGCGAGCTGGTGATGATCGGCCCGAGGAAGGCACCCACCGTGCCGGCCGCGCCGATGTAGCCGTAGAAGGCACGCGCCTGCGCGTTGGAGAACACGTCGGCCATGAAGCTCCAGAACACCGCCACCGCAAACAGGTTGAATACGGTCGTCCAGAAGAAGAACGCCGCCCCCCGCCCCGGCACGCCCGCATTGAACATCCCGTAGAACACGAACAGGGTGACGATGAAGAAGCCATAGACCAGCGGCAGGAACACCCGCCGCGGATGGCGGCTGACCAGCCAGCCGTACAGCGGCTGCAGCACCAGCATGATCACGAACACGCAGGAGAACAGGAACTGCAGGGTGAAATCCTTCAGCGGCATGCCATGGCCAGCGAACCAGGCAATCAGTGCCGGCGGGAACAGCGCCTCCATGTCCGCCGAGGCCGCCATCGCCTCGCGCACCGGGCGCAGTACGTAGTAGCCGCTGAGCAGGCAGAAAAAGTACAGGAACGACCACCACAGCGGCGGCGAGCCGCGCAGGGCCTGCAGCAGCCGCGACACGGGTCCGGAGTTGCTGGCAGCAGTCATGCAGCACCCCGGAGCAACGGGCAGCAGGAAGACAGCGGCATCTGGAACTCCGGGGGCGACAAAGCGCGTACGGTATCTAATGCACTGCAACATCGCCAGTGCGCCAAGGCTTACTCGGATACAACGTGCCGTTCTATCCTGAGTGACCTGGGAGGGGGAACGCTGTGAAGGAATTCGACTACATCATTGTCGGCGCCGGCTCGGCCGGCTGCGTGCTGGCCAACCGGCTCAGCGCCGACCCGCAGCGACGGGTGCTGCTGATCGAAGCCGGGCCGCGCGACTGGCACCCCTTCATCCACATGCCGGCCGGCATCGCCCGGCTGGCCAACAACCGCCGCCTCAACTGGAGCTACGACACCGAGCCGGAACCGGCGCTGGGCAACCGCCGCCTGTGGTGGCCGCGCGGCAAGGTATTGGGCGGCTCCAGTTCGATCAACGCCATGTGCTATGTGCGCGGCGTGGCCGGTGACTACGACCGCTGGGCGCAGGCCGGTGCCAGCGGTTGGCACTGGGACAACGTGCTGCCCTGGTTCCGCCACAGCGAGGGCAACGCACGTGGCGCCGACGCCCTGCACGGTGCCGACGGCCCGCTGCAGGTCGCCGACCTGCGCCATGTCAATCCGCTGAGCGAAACCTTCATCGCCGCCGGCCTGCAAGCCGGCCATGTCCACAACACGGACTTCAACGGTCCCCGCCACGAAGGCGTCGGCCTGTACCAGGTCACCCAGAAGAACGGCGCGCGTTGCTCCTCAGCGGCCGCCTACCTGTCGCCAGTGCGCGCGCGCAGCAACCTGCAGGTACTCACCGGCGCAATGGTGGAACGGCTGCAGATCGACGCAGGGCGCGTTACCGGCGTGCAGCTGCGCGTAGGCGGGCAACGCCAGCAATTGCATGCCGCCGCCGAGGTGCTGCTCAGCGCCGGTGCGATCAACTCGCCGCAACTGCTGATGCTGTCCGGCATTGGCCCGGCCGCTACGCTGCGCGCGCACGGCATCGGTGTGCAGTTGGACCAGCCCGGCGTCGGCGCCAACCTGCAGGACCATTTGGATATCTGCACCCTGTACCGCAGCGTGCCCGGCGTCAGCTACGACCGCGCCAGCGAAGTGATGATCGGCCTGAATTACTTCCTGCGCGGCCACCGCGGCGCCGGCAGCAGCAATGTCGCCGAGGCCGGTGGCTTCGTGCGCTCGCGCTTCGCTGCGGACGAGCGCGCCGACATCCAGTTCCACTTCGTGCCGGCAATGCTGGACAACCACGGCCGCAACCGCCTGCCCGGCGATGGCTACACCCTGCACGCCTGCTACCTGCACCCCCGCAGCCGCGGCCACATCACCCTGGCCAGCGCCGACCCGGCCGTACCCGCCCGCATCCACGCCAATTACCTGAGCGACGCCGAAGGCTTCGATCTGAAGATGATGGTCGAGGCGGCGCGGCTGAGCCGCGACATCCTGCAGCAGCCGGCGTTCGCGCCGTGGCGGAAATCACCGCTGTTCCCTGCCGACGAGCACCTGGACGATGCCGGTCTGGAAGCCTTCATCCGCGCCAAGGCCGAGACCATCTACCACCCGGTCGGCACCTGCCGCATGGGCAGCGATGACGCCGCCGTGGTCGACCCACAGCTGCGCGTGCGCGGCATCGATGGCTTACGGGTAATCGATGCCTCGGTGATGCCAAGCCTGGTCAGCGGCAACACCAATGCGCCGACCATCATGATCGCCGAGCGCGCGGCGGGGCTGTTGCTGGAATGACACTTGGTGCTGCAGTCGGAAAAGTTGCGGGGTTTGGATTTCAGGCCTTGCCTCTGCAGGCAACGACAAGAACAAAAGCCAACCTGATTGGCAGCAGGGTTCGGCAGCCGCACTGATGTTGCCCGGGTCAGCACAGCGCACCCGGGAGCAAGGATCAGCAACCGCTCCAACTGTCTGCCAACAGCCCCGGGTGCGCTGCGCTTACCCGGGCTACGCGCTTGTCAGACCACCTGCAGCATTGCCGGCAGTGGGCAATGCAAGGTGGCGCAGATGGTCCGCAGCAGTTCGGCCTCGGCGACGTTGACCCGCTGGTTGTGGCTTACCGTTGCAGTCACTGCTTCCACAAGCAGCTGCTTGGCCAGCGGATCCATCGAGTCCAACGGTGCCCAGACCGCATCCAGCGCCAATACGCCGTTTGCCGGCGGCGCATATGGCAGATGATCCTGCGGCAGGATGCGCTGCAGGCCGGCCAGGTAGGCGCGCCGTGCGGCGGCCTCGTCACCGGGGTTGCCGGCGCGCGCCACCACCGACAACAAAATCGCGAACTCGCGCTGCACGCCAATGGCCTTGCGGCGACCAAAATGCAGGTGTCGCGACGGATCCAGGGCTGCCTGCACCTGTACCAGCAACAAACGCGACAGGCAGTATTCGAACAACGAGATCCGGCCGTCTGCATGGGTCAGCGCATCAATGCAACGCATGAAGGCCGCCAATTGCGGGCGCGGCAAGCTGCGCAGCGTCGGGAACGCCAACGCTGCCAATGGCAGCCGCAGTGCCGCGTGCAGGTCACGCAAGGGACCCGCCGCAATGGCCGACACGCGGTCGGCCATCGGTTCCCCCAGCTGTGCGCATACCGCCTCGCGCTGTCGCGCGGCCACCGAGGCCTCGTTGTCCAGCAGCATCGCCAACAGCAAGGGCTGCGCCGCGTCACGATCAGCGGCCAAGGCGCGCAGCGGCATCGGCAGACTGCCGGCCAACCGTATCGCCTGCTGGTAATCGTCGTCGGCCGGGGTCGCGACTTGTGCCGCGACCAACGCTGGATCGACTCGCAGGTGCTGCGCTGTACCTGGCAGTGACGGCAGCAGCGCGTCCACGCTGGGCGCGTCGCGCCCGGCCAGTCCCAGCACCCGATCTTCGGCCAGCCCATCAGGCGGCGCACTGAACCAGCCACCACGCAGCTTCTGCAACTGCTCGGCACGGAAGGAAGGCTCCAGCCGCTGGATGCGCTCGATCAGCGGCGGATGGGTGGCAAACCAACTGGACAGCCGCAAGCCTTCGCCAAACAGCATGTGGCTGACCTCCTCCGCACCGGCGCGATCAGCCAGATGTGAGCCATCATCCAACCCGCCGATCTTCTTCAAGGCACCTGCCAGGCCCTGCGTCTGGCGGGTGAACTGTACCGCCGAGGCGTCGGCGAGGATTTCGCGCTGGCGCGATACCGCCGCCTTGATCAGGCGCCCGAAGAACACGCCGATGCTGCCGATGGCGATGCCGGCCAGTCCAATCAGCAGCAACACAAACACCGGCCCGGTACTGCGGCCAAAACGCGCCCGTGTGCCGCCCCCCATATGCAGCAATACACGCTTGCCGATCACGCTGAGCATCAGGATGCCGAACAGCACACCCATCAGGCGGATGTTCAAGCGCATGTCACCATTGAGGATGTGGCTGAATTCGTGCGCGATGACACCTTGCAGCTCGTCACGATTGAGCCGCTGCAAGGTGCCGCGGGTCACCGCGATGGTCGCATCGGCGGGCGAGTAACCGGCGGCAAAGGCGTTGATGCCTGCCTCCTGCTCCAGCACATACAGCCGCGGCATCGGTACGCCGGAGGCGATGGCGATCTCCTCCACCACGTTGCGCAGGCGCCGCAACGCCGGATCTTGGGTATCTGCCGGCACCTCGGTACCGCCCATCTGCACGGCCACCGCCTCACCGCCGTCACTCAGCGAGCGGATCCGGTACAACGAGGCCAGGCCGATCACCGCCAGCGTCAGCACACTGCTCCACAGCACACCGCGAACGCTGCCGGTGCTCAACCACACCAGCATATCCACCATCAGCACGATGGCCAGCACCGCCAGCGCAAACAGCAGCACCAGCCGCCCGGAATTGCGCCGCGCCTGGGCCTGGTGTTCAAAGAAATTCATCCCGCGCCCCTGTTACGCCTGCGTCGGGTTCAGAACTGCACCTTGGGCGCTTCGCGCACCTGTTCGCGCTTCTCCAGCGGGATGTCCAACAACGCCGCGGTGGAGAAATTGAACATGTCGGCGAAGATATTGGCCGGGAAGGTTTCACGGCGATTGTTGTAGCCCATCACCGCGTCGTTGTAGGCCTGGCGCGCGAATGCCACCTTGTTCTCGGTACTGGAGAGCTCTTCGCTGAGCTGCATCATGTTCTGGTTGGCCTTCAGTTCCGGGTAGGCCTCAGCCACTGCCATCAGCCGGCCAAGGACACCGTTCAACTGCCCCTGCGACGCCGCCAGCTGCGCCATGGCCGCCGCATCGCCGGGATTGGCCTTGGCTGCGGCCAAACCTGACTGCGCAGCGCTGCGCGCGGCGATCACCGCTTCCAGCGTCTGCCGCTCGTGGCTCATATAGGCCTTGGCGGTCTCCACCAGGTTGGGAATCAGGTCAAAACGCCGCTGCAGCTGGACATCGATCTGCGCAAATGCGTTCTTGTAGGCGTTACGCGCCCGCACCAGCCCGTTGTAGATGCCCACGCCCATCGCCACAACTGCGACAACCACCACAAGAAAGATCAGCAATATCAACGCGATGCCCATTCATTCTCTCCCCGTTTGTGCATTGATGAAAAGCGGCGCTAGAATCGCCGACAGCAGTAGCTTACAGGCACCGATCACGATGAAAGACAAGAGCACGCGCCGGCACATTCGTCCGGTGGCATCGGGATTGCTGGGGGTGTTGATGCCCTTCGCATTGTCGTCTACCGCGCAGACTCCCACCCACACCACCCTGCCCGGCAGCACGCCAGCAGCCGTGGCGCTGCCGGTGAATCTGGAGAACGCGCCCACCCAGTCGCCGACGCAACCGATGCCTTACCGCGTCGCACTGCGACCGGACCAGGTACAACCGTTGCCGGCCGACTTCAATGTCGCCGCCATCGAATCACTGGCCGAACAACTCACCTACGGCAACCGGGTTCCCGGCATGGCCATGGCCATCGTCCAGAACGGGCGCGTGCTGTCGGCGCGCGGTTACGGCGTCACCGATATCAGCAACCCGCAGGAAGTGGACGCGCATACCGTGTTCCGCCTGGCGTCGTTGTCCAAGGCCTTCGCGGGCACCATGGCCGGGTTGCTGGTCAACGACGGCACCCTGCGCTGGGACAGCAAGGTCACCGATTACGTGCCGGGCTTCCGCCTGTCCACGCCTGAGGCAACCGACAAACTGACCGTGGCCGATGTCCTCAGCCAACGCGTCGGCCTGACCAGCAATGCCTATGACCGCGATGTCGAGGCCAACGCCGACTACTACACGCTGACCCAGAAGCTGGCTACTGCACCGCTCAAGTGCGCGCCAGGCGAATGCTATTCCTACCAGAACGTCGCCTTCAGCCTGGTCGGCGACGTGGTGTTCGCGGCCTCGGGCAGCTTCTATGAGCAGGCCGTTGAAAAGCGCATCCTCAAGCCGCTCGGCATGAACGATGCCAGCCTCGGCCTGGCCGGCATCCAGGCCAGTTCGCGCTGGGCACGTCCGCACGTGCGCAGCCGCAACGGCTGGGTATCACTGACGCCCAAGCCAACCTACTACCGTGTCGCGCCGGCCGCTGGCGTCAACGCCAGTGCCAGCGACATGGCGCAGTGGCTGCTGGCCCATACCGGTCATCGTCCGGATGTATTGCCGGCACCGTTGCTGGCGACGCTGCATGCGCCGCTGGTCAATACTCCCGGCGAAATGCGTTCGGGCTGGCGCCACCAGCGACTGGACTCGGCCGGTTATGCGCTGGGTTGGCGCGTGTTCGATTACTCCGGCCACCAGGTGGTCTTCCACGCCGGTGCGGTGCAGGGCTATCGCGGCCTGGTCGCGCTGCTGCCGGAACGCGACCTGGGCATCGCCATCATGTGGAACGGCGAGAGCAGCCTGCCCAGCGGCATGATGCCGACCATCCTCGATCGCGCCATCGGCCTGCCGACGCAGCGTTGGCTGGACGTGGACACCGACTTCGGCAGCGACAACCTGATGGCCGAAGATACGGCTCCAGCACGCGGCGGCAAGAAGGGCGCCTCGTCCGATCGTGCGGTGGCGTCGCCGCACTGAGCTGCATGGCGGTTTCCAGCACTACCCGAAAGGCGGCCGATGGCCGCCTTTTTCTTTGGCCGGTAGCGCCACCTTTGGCAGTACCCAGGGCCCGGCAGATTGGATGCATCGTCAGCTTCGCGGCTGACGCCGCTCCTGCAAAAAGCCGGTCCCGCCTGTAGTGCCGAGCCATGCTCGGCAGGAGCTTTACCAGCAAATCAAAAGCCCCCCTCCCAACCCTCCCCTTGCCTGCGGCAAAGGGAGGGCTCGGTTCCTCGGCATCGATCGAGGTCTCGACCAAGCTCGCCGCTCCGGTAGTGCCGAGCCATGCTCGGCAAAGGCTTTACCAGCAAACCGAAAGCCACAGCGCCCCTCGTGCAGGGGCGGCGTAAGCCGCGAAGTCGACAACCTCGGGATGACACGGACAGCAGGATCGCGGCAAACCGGCACTGCTGAAGTCAGATATCCCATCGACGCACAGGCATTGCCCGGACAGATACATCGTCAGCTGCGCGGCTTGCGCCACTCCCACAAACCAGACCTCACTCCTGCACTGTGGATATGGCTGCGCGGCTGGGACAGCGCTCAATACCCGGCTGCTGCCGAGCATGGCTCGGCACTACCGGAGCGGTCGGCCTGCCCGGTACTAGCCAGTTCGGTCCGCGCATAAAAAAACTCCCTCCCCGCTGGGCAGTCGGGGAAGGAGTTTCAGGTGTTGCTAGTGGAGCTGGATCAGATCAGCGGCGCCGGGGTAGCCGGCAGCGCAACCGGAGCGGCCTTCTTCTTGCGAGCGGCCGGCTTCTTCTTCGCAGCTACCTTCTTGGCGGCCGGCTTCTTGGCGGCGACCTTCTTGGCGGTCTTCTTTACGACCTTCTTGGCAGCTGCCTTCTTGGCAACCTTCTTGACGGTCTTCTTGGCAGCTGCCTTCTTGGCAACCTTCTTCACGGCCTTCTTGGCAGTTGCCTTCTTGGCAACCTTCTTCACGGCCTTCTTGGCAGTTGCCTTCTTGGCAACCTTCTTTGCGGCCTTCTTGACGGTCTTCTTGGCAGCTGCCTTCTTCACGGTCTTCTTGGCGGCTGCCTTCTTGACGGTCTTCTTGGCGGCTGCCTTCTTCACGGTCTTCTTGGCAACAGCCTTCTTGGCGACCTTCTTCACTGCCTTCTTGGCGGTTGCCTTCTTGGCAACCTTCTTCACGGCAGCCTTCTTGGCGACTTTCTTTACCGCCTTCTTGGCGGCCGGCTTTTTAGCTGCTTTCTTCGTAGCCATGGTTTGTTCCTCGTCAGTGATCTATGGAATTGAAATGCCCAGTTGAAGCAAATCCGCGGTGTTCGGCGGAGGACCGACGACGCGTCTAGCGCATCGTGACGGATACAGAAACACCCGCTACGGTTCCCGCTGCGGGTGCCAGATAGAAATCAGGGGGGTGTTTCGCGGAAGGAAGCGACTCCTGCTCCACCATCAAGAGAATCCTGGCGGACGTCCAAGTTGTGCTTCGCGTCTGAATGTTGATCCGGCTCACTCGCTTCCGCAGGAAAGGTCTGCTGGGCGAAACCTAATCACGGTTTTTTTTACTGTCAACCATCTTTCCAAAATATTTTTCGGAAGCCTTCAGCCTTCCGCAGCCGTGCCCGCCCCGGCGCGCCCCGCGATTGCATGGCCACAACACCGTTGCCGCGGCCTCCAGAAAAAACACAAAGTAAAAAAACATCGGTAAAAGCGCACTATTCGTTTGAGCAACGAAGACGCGCCGCCATCTCGCCGCTACTCCAACAGCGTCGCAAAGCATGCGACCGATGCCTGCTACCCATCGCTTCCGACGACCAAAAAAAAGTTTGCCCAAGGCGAGGTTTGGCATCCGCAGTGGATGATTTTGCGCAAACTTTTTGAACCGTTTCGCGATCGGCAAGGACGCGTACCGGTGTCGGTTCGCACCTTCAAGCACGCATCGCGGCAAGCGCGTGCCGGCCCTCATCACCACCGATCATCACCTGATGCTGACATCGCCACAAAAAAAAACGGCCGCTGACAGCGGCCGTTTTTCGGAGAGCGGCAGGACTCAGTGGTCCTCGTTCTCCAACATCTCGGCATAGTCGTCCGGGCCGAGCAGGTCGTTCAACTGATCCGGATCGGACAGCTCGACGACGTACAGCCAACCCTCGCCGTAGGCATCTTCGTTGATGGTTTCCGGCTTGTCGGTCACCGCTTCGTTGATTTCGACAACGGTGCCGGACACCGGGCTGTAGACGTCGGAAGCGGCCTTCACCGACTCGACCACCGCAGCGCCAACGCCAGCCTGCACGCTGTCACCGACAGCCGGCAGTTCGACATAGACCAGGTCACCCAGCAAACCCTGGGCATGATCGGAAATACCGACGGTAACGCGGTTGCTGCCTTCGACACGGGCCCATTCGTGGGACTTGAGGAACTTGAGGTCGCCAGGGATCTCGCTCATGGAACTACTCCGGAAAAACGGTGGTCGGGATGAAGCGCTAGTTTAACGAACCGGAAGCGAGGTCGCTTCCGGCCCGGTCCTACAGGTCAAAGATTGATGCCGGCCTGTGCCTGGCCGTCACGCACGAACGGGAACTTCACGATGCGCACCGGCACTTCCTTGCCACGGATGTCCACGCGCACGTCACCCGGCGCACCCGCCGGCACGCGCGCGAAGGCGATGGCCTTGCCCAGCGTCGGCGAGAAGGTACCGGACAGGATCTCGCCTTCGCCATTGGCGGTGAGCACCTTCTGGCCGTGACGCAGCACTCCCTTCTCGTCCATCACCAGGCCGATCATCTGTCGCGCGTTGCCGGCGGCCTTCTGCGCTTCAAGCACGGCGCGACCGGTGAAGGCACGCGGCGTGCCATCGGCCAGGTCATCCAGCGCCACGGTCCAGGCCAGCGCCGCCTCGTACGGAGTGATGGCTTCGTCCATGTCCTGGCCGTAAAGATTCATGCCGGCTTCCAGGCGCAGCGTGTCACGCGCGCCCAGGCCGGCCGGCTTCACGCCAGCGGCCAGCAGCGCGTTCCAGAACGCGACGACCGCGCTCTGCGGCAGCAGCACTTCGTAACCGTCTTCGCCGGTGTAACCGGTGCGTGCGACGAACAGTTCAACGCCTTCGATGGAGTTGACGGTCAGTGCGGCGAAGCGGCCGAGCTTGTCCAGCGCGGCACGATCCGACTCCGCTACCAGGCCGGCAACCAGGGCACGCGCCTGCGGCCCCTGCACGGCAACGATGGCCAGGTCTTCGCGCTCGACCACCTCGACGCCGAAGGCTTCGGCATGCTGGCGGATCCAGGCCAGGTCCTTCTCGCGGGTGGAGGCGTTGACCACCATGCGGAACATGTCCTCGGCCAGGAAGTAGACGATCAGGTCGTCGATGACCCCCCCCTGCGCATTGAGCATGCACGAGTACAGGGCCTTGCCGCTGACCTTTACCTTGTCGATGGAGTTGGCCAGCAGTTGACGCAGGAATTCGCGGGTGCGCGCACCCTTCAGGTCGACCACCGTCATGTGGCTGACGTCGAACATGCCGGCGGCCGTGCGGACCAGGTTGTGCTCGTCGATCTGCGAGCCGTAGTGAATCGGCATGTCCCAACCGCCGAAGTCGACCATCTTGGCGCCGAGTGAGCGGTGGGTTTCGTTGAGCAGGGTTTTCAGGGTCATGGCCGTTCCACACTAAGGGGACCGCCATTATCCCAGATGGTTACGTGTAAAACCTGCGGCACCGCCACAACGGCAGTGCCGCGGCAGTATTCAGACCGCCTGCACCTTGAGGGTCATGCCGTCGACCGCGACCACGCGCACCGTGCTGCCCTGGGGCAGGTCCGGACCGGCCACCACCCAGAACGCATCGTCGACCTTGGCCCGGCCGACACCGGCACTGATGGCCTGCTCCAGCGTCACTACCCGCCCGATCAACTGCTCGGCGCGGCGGTTGAGCAGCGGCTGGTCGCTGGGCCGCGCACGCTGCCGGAACCAGGTGCGGTAGACCTGGATGGAGACAAAACTCAGCACCACGAACAGGATGACCTGCAGCAGCAGGCTCATGCCATCGAACGCCCAGACGGTGAGGAAGACTGCGGCCGCCGCTATCCCCATCCACAACATGAAGGCACCCGGCGCCAATGCCTCGGCGGCAAACAAGGCCACCGCCAGTGCCGCCCATAGCACCACCTCCCAGCGCATGGCTCAGCGCCCCAACGGCGGCGGGTTGCCGCGTGCAGGCTGTTTGGCGTCGGCTTGCTTGGCGAATGCCTCCTTGGCCAGTTCCGAAATGCCGGCAATGGAACTGATCACCCCGGTAGCCTCCATCGGCATCAGCACCAGCTTCTGGTTGGGGGAATTGGCCAGTTCACTGAAGGCTTCCACGTACTTCTGCGCGATGAAGTAATTGATCGCCTGCACACTGCCGTTGGCGATCGCATCGGACACCATCGCGGTCGCCTTGGCCTCGGCTTCGGCAAGACGCTCGCGTGCCTCGGCGTCGCGGAACGCGGCCTCCTTGCGGCCTTCCGCTTCCAGCACCGCCGACTGCTTCTGGCCTTCGGCGCGCAGGATCTCGGATTGGCGGATACCCTCGGCTTCAAGCACCGCAGCACGCTTGTTCTGCTCGGCCATCTTCTGCTGCTGCATCGACTGCACCAGGTTGGCCGGTGGCTGGATGTCCTTGATCTCGATGCGGGTGACCTTGACGCCCCACGGATTGGTGGCGTGGTCGACCACGTTGAGCAGCTTGGCGTTGATGGTCTCGCGCTGGCTCAGCGATTCGTCCAGGTCCATCGAGCCGATCACGGTACGGATATTGGTCTGCACCAGGGCAATCATCGCCACTTCCAGGTTGGCCACTTCATAGGCCGCCTTGGCCGCATCCAGCACCTGGAAGAACACCACGCCATCCACCCGCACCACCGCATTGTCCTTGGTGATGACATCCTGGCTGGGAACGTCCAGCACCTGCTCCATCATGTTCACCTTGCGGCCGACGCCATAGACCACCGGAAACAGGAAATGCAGGCCCGGGCTCATCGTGTGCGTGTACTTGCCGAACCGTTCCACCGTCCATTCATAGCCCTGCGGCACCATCCGCACCGTCTTGAACAGCACGATGATGCCGGCCACCGTGACCACCAACGCCAACACCGCTGCTCCGCCGCTCATTCGACCACTCCTTGTGCTGATTGATGGGCCGAGTATAGCCACAGCCCGGGCAACTGCCTGAGCGGGCTCACAGGCGCACCCGCCCGCGCAGGATATCGACGAACATCACCCAGTCACCGGCAAATGAATAGAGCGGATGGCGGAAGGTTGCCGGTCGGTTCTTCTCGAAGAAAAAGTGCCCTACCCAGGCGAATCCATAGCCACACAACAGGGCGACCCCCAGCCAGCGCAGCTGACCGGTCCACAGCAGCATCGCCACGCACAGCAGCACGCCGCAGCTGCCGATGAAATGCAGGCGGCGACTGGTGCGGTTGCTGTGTTCGCTCAGGTAGAACGGGTAGAACGCACGGAAGCTGCTGAATCCTGACATGGCCGGCACCCGGGACTGGATGCCGCCAGCATAGGCGCTTCAGTTGCTGCGTGGGGCGAACATGATCACCGCCATGCCGAGCAGGCAGAGGCCACCGCCGAGCAGGTCCCAGCGGGTGGGCTTGACCGAGTCCACCAGCCACAACCACAGCAGCGCCACGCAGACATAGACGCCGCCGTAAGCGGCATAGACCCGCCCGCTGGCCGCCGGATGCAGGGTCAGCAGCCAGGCGAACAGGGCCAGGCTGGCGGCAGCTGGCAGCAGCAACCACGGGCTGCCCTGCTGCCGCAGCCAGACCCACGGCAGATAGCAGCCGACGATCTCCGCCAACGCGGTGAGCAGGAACAGCGCGAAGGTCTTCATTGCGCGGAATCCTTCTCCTGCTGCTTCACCTGCTGCCACAAGGCCTCCTGCTGTTGCAGGTCCAGCTGTGGCATCGCGGTTCCGCGAGCGGCCGCCAGCGCCTCCATGGCACGGAAACGGCGTTCGAACTTGTGGTTGGCATGGCGCAGGGCGGTGCCGCTATCGACCTTGGCGTGGCGGGCAAGATTGGCGCAGACAAACAACACGTCACCCAGTTCCTCCTGCAGCCGGACCTGGTTGTCGGCGCCGGCGGCAGCAAGCTCGAACTCGGCCTGCAGTTCGTCGATTTCCTCACGCAGCTTGTCCAGTACCGGCACCGCATCGGGCCAATCGAAGCCGGTGCGGGCAGCACGCGACTGCAGCTTGGTGGCACGCAGCCACTCCGGCAGTCCACGCGAAATGCCCGCCAATGCCGAATCATCCTCCTCGCCCTTGGCGGCGCGTTCGCTGCGCTTGATCTGGTCCCAGTTGGCCAGCACTTCGTCGGCGTCGCTGACCTCGGCATTGCCGAAGATATGCGGGTGGCGGCGGATCATCTTGTTGCTGATCGAGGCCACCACATCGCCGAAATCGAAGGCGCCCTGCTCGCTGGCCATCTGTGCATGGAACACTACCTGCAGCAGCAGATCGCCGAGCTCGTCCTTCAGATCCGGCAGGTCATTGCGGTCGATGGCATCGGCAACCTCATAAGCCTCCTCGACGGTGTACGGCGCGATGCTGGCGAAGTCCTGCTCCAGGTCCCAGGGGCATCCGCCCTGGGGATCGCGCAGGCGCGCCATGATCTGCAACAGGGTCTGGATATTGGTCAATTCGGACATTCGCACATCACCTTTGTTACGAATACGCCGGCAGTCGCCGGCGTTTGAAGTTCACTGCAGGCAGCCAGTGGCTGGGCGTCAAAGCCCGGCCACCCACGCCTGCCACGGCAACGAGGCATCACCCAAGGCAACGAAGTCGCCATTGAGCAGACGCGGGCGTTGGTTGTAGGCAAACGGCACGCCGTCATCGGCCGCCAACACGGCACCACCTGCTGCTTCCAGCACGCATTGGCCGGCGGCGGTATCCCATTCACTGGTTGGCCCAAGCCGCGGGTACACATCCAGCGTACCTTCGGCGATGCGGCAGAACTTCAGTGACGAGCCCTGCGCGACCAGCTCGATTTCACCCATCCGTGCCAACAAGGCCGCGGTACGCGCACTGGCATGCGAGCGGCTGGCGGCGACCCGCAACGGCGATGCCGGTGGCACCCGGGTAGTAATCGCGTCCTGCTGCTGACCGCTGCGGCGCCAGGCCTGGCCACCGCGCTGTGCATGCCAGATGACCTCGGTCACCGGTGCCTGTACGACACCAAACACCGACACGCCATCTTCGATCAATGCGATGTTGACGCTGAATTCGCCATTGCGCTTGATGAATTCACGGGTGCCGTCCAGCGGGTCCACCAGCCAATAGCGCTGCCACTGCCGACGCGTCTCCCAGGGCAACTGGGCCGATTCCTCGGACAGTACCGGAATGTCCGGGGTCAGCTGCGACAGACCGGCAACAATCAGCCGGTGCGCGGCCAGATCGGCCGTGGTGACCGGGCTGTCATCGGCCTTCTGTTCGACGTCGAAACCGTTGGCATAGACCTGCATGATCGCCGCGCCTGCGCGCTGGGCGATGTCCAACACGCCTTCGCGCAGGACGTCATCAACTACTGCGTTCATGCGCCACCTCGCAGCCACTCACGGGCAATGAACAGGGCTGCCAGCGAGCGCCCCTCGGAAAAATCCTCGCGCAGCATCAGCTGGTCGAGCTCGGCCAGCTTCCACGGCACCACTTCCAACTCTTCCGGCTCGTCACCAGGCAAGCGCTGCGGATACAGGTCGCGTGCCAGCACCAGGGTGGATTGGTGACTCATATAAGTAGGTGCGAGAGTCAGGCTGCGCAGCGCATCCAGCCTGCGCGCGCCGTAACCGGCCTCCTCCTTGAGCTCGCGGTCGGCGGCCTCGATTGGCGTCTCGCCCTCGTCGATGCGGCCCTTGACCAGGCCCAGTTCATAACGATGCAGGCCGGCTGCGTATTCACGCACCAGCAATACGGTCTCGTCATCGAACATGGGCACCACTACGACCGCACCGTGCCCGCCACTCACTAGCCGCTGGAAATGCCGGCGCTCGCCGTTGGAAAACTCCAGGTCCAGCTGCTGCTGGCGGAACGGACCGATGTGTTCTTCGACCACGTTGTGGATCAGTGGCAGACGGCGACTCATGCGCCACTCCGGGCAAAACGACGGTAGACCGATAGAATGCGCATTGGCAGATACGTTTTCATGACGTTGAAATGCTAGCAGACCCAGCCGCTCCCCACGCGGCACCGCCTTTGCGAGAACACCCATGCGCCTTACCCGTAGCCCGATTGAACTGCCGCTTGCCGTTGGCCAGACCCTGTCCCTGCCGGAGGATGTGGCCAACCATCTGGTCCGGGTGATGCGCCTGCGCGAGGGCGAAAGCTGCATCCTGTTCAACGGTGATGGCCATGACTATGCCGCCACCCTCAGCGCGATCAGCAAGCGCGAGGTACAGGTGCACATCGACAGTGCCCAGGCCGTCGACAACGAATCGCCACTGGCCATCACCTTGCTGCAGGGCATTGCGCGTGGCGAGAAGATGGACCTGATCCTGCAGAAGGCCACCGAACTGGGGGTCAGCCGTATCATCCCGGTCAATGCCGAGCGCACCGAAGTAAAACTGGACGCAGCACGCGCCGAAAAGCGCATCGCGCATTGGCGCAACGTGGTGGGTTCGGCCTGTGGCCAATCGGGGCGCGCGCGGATTCCGTCCATTGCCAGCCCGCAGGCGCTGGCTGCAGCCACGACGGCATTGCCCGAGCAGACCCTGCGACTGACCCTGGACCCGCTGGGCGAGCATCGCCTGGCCTCGCTGCCGGCAGCACCCGCCAACGGCGTGGTGATCGCAATCGGGCCGGAAGGTGGCTGGTCACCGCGTGACCGTCAGCAACTGAGCGAGGCAGGCTTCCAGGGCCTGCAGCTGGGTCCGCGCATCCTGCGCACGGAGACCGCCGGCCTGGCGGCAATCGCGGCCCTGCAGGCGCGGCTGGGCGACCTGTAGCGCCGAGCCGTGCCCGGCGTGAGCATTGCCGACAAACCCGCTGTCGGTGTTTGTGGGAGCGGCGTAAGCCGCGAAGCCAACACCGATAAGATCACCAACCGGCCTGCAATCTGTTGGAGTGCGAGCTTCGCGGCTTACGCCGCTCCTACAAATGCCGAAGATCGCTGGGAAGGCCGCTGCCGAGCATGTCTCGGCACTACCTTTCGGTCAGGCTACGGCTTCTGCCAGGGCCAGGATCACGGCGCTTTCCACTGCGTCCAGATCTGGCAGCAGTGCGCTTTGTTCACCGAGCAGGACGCGCATGTGCACGCCTACCGGCAGGCTTTCTTCCGATGCGTCAGCCAGCAGGCCATCGCGGGGTACCGCGATCAGCTGCGGGAAGGATTGGGTCAACAGGGCGAAGTACGGCAGGTCCGGGTTGCCACCCAGGGCCTTGAGCACCACCACCTTGTTGTTGCCGCCGACCATTTCGTTGCCATGCCCACTGAGCCCGGCATAGGACAGCAACGGCACGCTCCAGCCGTGCCATGCGATCTGCCCGACCAGCCATGCCGGGGCATTGGCGATCGGCTCGACCGCCACGCGCGACATCATTTCCGCCACCGTTGCGTTGGGCAGCAATACGCGTTCGGTACCGGCCTGTATCAGTACCCCACGGACTTCATCGTTGTTTGCGTAGCTCATCGTCAGTTCCTGGGTCGCGCAGCGATCACGCCGCGCAATGCACTGCCAATTCGGCGGCGAGATATTCCGGATCACCGGCGCGCATGCCCGCGACAGCCAGCTGGCTGGCGGCGGCCGGGTCATAGCAGCCCTCACCGATCTGCCCCGCCACCCAGCCGCCCTTGCCGGCGAATTCCAGCACCGGGGCAACCAAGGCCACGTCGGCACCACTGAGCATCAGCACGGCACTGCGGTCGGGTTGCAGGGCTTCAAGCAAGTCGTTGGCTTCCGCGCAGAAGCGCAGGCCCTCGGTACTCGACTCCACACCGATCACGTCGGGAAGAATATAGACATCGCCCGGAACCAGATTCTGCCCCGGATCGGCCAAGGTCACCGGCAGCGGCGTCGCCCGCGCCATCTGCTTGACCAGGTTGGCGTAGCGGCCGCCGTCCAGACGCAGCTGCACCAGCACCGGTCGCGCGAAGTCTTCGGGCAGGCCGGCCAGCACACGGCGCACCGCATCCGGACCACCGATGCCGGCGATCAACAACACTGCCCCATTGCCTTCGGCAGCGCCTTCGTCGATCTCAACCAGTGACAACTCGCTGTTGAGCAGGCTGGCCAGGGCCGGCGGCGGCACCTGGACCGCACTTGCCGCAGCAGGCGCCGCTTCATAGCCATCATCCTCCAGCAGCGACCAGCTGCTGAAATCGCCCAGCGGCACCTTGGCGGGCTCGGCTTCGGATTCCGTCGCCACTGGCACCACAACCGGCTCCGCCGGCAGCGGCGGCGGCACGGCTGCGACCGGCTGCGCAGCGCCCGCAATCAATTCCTCGAAGGACAGCACCTCCGGGCGCGGCGCAAGCGCACGGGCCGGGGCCTCGTAGATCTCATCAGCGGGCAGGTCGTAGGCCTGCACCTGTGCCTCGTCCAGATGGAACTGCAATGGTGCATCCACATGCCCGTCAGCAGGACGCGGCGGCATGCCGGGTTCGAGGGCAATCGCCGGCTCCGCCTCCTCATGCTCCAGACCGGGCGGCAGCACGTTGCCATGCCCCTGCAGCTTGGCCGCCAGATGGCGGATCCAACGCTGCGCCTCCCAGCCCTCGCGACGTGCGGCCAGCTCGGCTTCCTCGAACAGCAGCGACAGTTCCGGTGTTTCCAGCACCGATTCCAGTCGCTCCAGCGCGTCCTCCACCGCCGGCTCCAAGGCCACCAGCACCACCTGCGGCGCGGCCGCGGCAAGTGCGGACGGCTCAAGCTGGTTGGGATCCTCTTCCAGCACGATGCGGCCGCCGGCAGCGACCAGCGCTTCGCGCAGGCGATCCCGGGCGGCGCCGGCACGGGCCAGCAAGGCAACCGGCTTGGCAGTGTCGTCAGTCGCGTGCACGGGCGATCCCCAGCAGGTCGTAGACATTGCGCATCAAATCCAACTCCTGGTACGGCTTGCCGAGATAGCGCTGCACGCCGATCTCGAAGGCGCGTTGGCGATGCTTGTCGCCGCTGCGCGAGGTGATCATCACGATCGGAATGTTCTTGTAGCGTGGATCGGCACGCATCGCGGTGGCCAGCTCGTAGCCGTCCATACGTGGCATCTCGATATCCAGCAGCATCAGGTCCGGGATGCGCTCTTCCAACTGCTCCAGCGCTTCCACGCCGTCGCGGGCGACCACTACATCCAGGTTGTGACGCTCCAGCACGCGACTGGTGACCTTGCGCATGGTCAGCGAATCGTCGACCACCATCACCAGCGGCACATGGCGCTGGCTGCTGGCCTCGATCACTTCCACCGTCTGCTGCGGTTGGGTGAGGTGACGACGCACCAGCGGTGCCACGTCCAGGATCACCACCACGTTGCCTTCGCCAGTGATCGTAGCGCCGTAGATACCCGGCACCGAGGCGATCTGCAGGCCCACCGGCTTGACCACGACTTCGCGGTTGCCCAGTACCTGGTCGATAGCCACCGCCGCACGCAGGTCGCCGGAGCGCACCAGCAGCAGCGGGATCTCGGCCTGGCCTTCGGCCTTGGCTGCAACCTGGCCCACCAGGGTGCCGAGGTTGTACAGGCTGAAGTCTTCGCCGTTGTAGTGGTAACCGCCCTGCCCGGACTCGAAACGCTCGCGGGAGATACGACCGATACCGCTGACCGAGGCCACCGGCACCGCATAGGTGGTTTCGCCGATGCGGACGAACACCGCCTGGGTGACCGCCAGCGTCTGCGGCAGGCGCAAGGTGAAGGTCGCGCCCTGGCCACGCACCGAGTGGATGTCCACCGAGCCGCCGAGCTGACGGACTTCGTTGCGCACCACGTCCATGCCCACACCACGGCCGGCCAGCTGACTGACCTGTTCGCTGGTACTGAAGCCCGAGGCGAAGATCATCTGGTCCAGCTGGGTATCGTCGATCTGCTCGTTGGCACCCAACAAACCGCGCTGCTCGGCGCGGCGACGGATCGCCTCGCGGTCCAGGCCGGCACCGTCATCGCCCACTTCCAGCACGATTTCCGAACCTTCGCGGCGCAGACGCAGGGCGATTTCGCCTTCTTCCGGCTTGCCTGCGGCAGCACGTGCGGCCGGCTGCTCCAGGCCATGTGCAACCGAGTTGCGCAGCATGTGCTCCAGCGGCGCGACCATGCGGTCCAGCACATTGCGATCGAGTTCGCCGTGGGTGCCTTCCAGCTTCAGGTGCACCTGCTTGTCGGTTTCCTGCGCGGCCTGACGCACCACACGGCGCAGACGCGGCACCAGACCGTCGAACGGCACCATGCGCGCGCGCATCAGGCCATCCTGCAGTTCCGAGCTGACACGCGACTGCTGCTGCAGCAAGGTGTCGTAGTTGCGCGACAGATCGTCCAGCACCCCCTGCAGACCGCCCAAGTCGGCTGCCGATTCGTTCAGCGCACGGCTGAGCTGCTGCAGGGTGGAGAAGCGGTCCAGTTCCAGCGGATCGAAGGTCTGGTCGGCCTGCTCATGCTCGCGGCGGTAACGCGCCACGATCTGCGCTTCGGTTTCCAGATCCAGACGACGCAGCTGGTCACGCAGGCGTGCGTTGGTGCGGTCCAGCTCGGCCATGGCGCCACGGAAGGCACCCAACTGCTGCTCCAGGCGCGAGCGGTAGATCGCCACTTCACCGGCATGGTTGACCAGGCTGTCGAGCAGGTCAGCGCGAACACGCACTTGCTCCTGGCCGCGCGGCGCACCTTCGTCTTCGTTGCCTGCCTGCTCTTCGCGCAGCGGCGCCGACAGCGGCGCACTCTGCGCCACCGGTTGCGGCTGCACATCGTCGCCGGCAGGCTTCTGCGGTGCCGGTTCAAACGTGCTGACAGCGGCTTCCACCGGCGCCTGTGCGGCCTCGGCGCGACCGTCGGTACGGGCTTCGAAAGCCGTGATCAAGTCGGTCGGCATCTGTACCGCGCGATGCTCGCCGGTACGCAGCAACAACTGGTGCAGACGATCGAAGCCGCGCTCCAGCAGCTGCACATCGCTGCGGGTGATCTCGGTACGGTTGGCCGCAACCGCTTCCAGCAGCGATTCGATACCGTGGCCAAGGTCACCGATGGCATTGATGCCCGCCATGCGTGCACCACCCTTGAGGGTATGCAGGTCACGCTGCAGACCCGCCAAGGCTTCACGATCTTCCGGCGCCGCGCGCAGGTCATTGATCAGGCCATCGCAATGATCGAGCAGGTCCTTGCCTTCCTCGACGAAGATATCGACCAGTTCGCGATCCAGGTCGGCAAAATTCAGCGGCCCGGCATCAAGCTCATGCGCAGCAGCGGCGGCGACCGGTGCGGCGACCTCTTCCGGCAAGGCGGCGGTGAGTGGAGCCAGTTCCGCCTTCGGTTCGATGCTGGCCCCGGCGTCGGCCTGGCCTGCACTGTCATCCACGGCGGTCGTTTCAAACGCCCCGGCCGCTTCAGGCTGGACGTGTTCCGGCTGAACGACGCCGTCGCCCTGCCCGGCTTCTTCAACTACGGCGGGTTCTTCGTCCGGAGCAACGGCTTCGCTTGCGTCGTGTGCCTCGACGGCCGCGATGTCCTCACCAGCCGGCGGCGCATCCGCGGCGTCGACAGCGTCCAGCGACGCAGCTGTCGTTGCCTCCGGCGCATCGACAACTGCGGCCTCCTCGCCCGATTGCACGAAGTCAGCCGATGCCTGCACGACGCCGTCCTCAACCGCGGCAAAGGTCTGATCGGTAGACTCCGCAATCGGCTGGTCTTCTTCGATCTGCGCTGTCGCGTTCGATGCTTCTACTTCTGCTTCTTCCTCGGCTTCGACTGGGACTTCTGCTGCGGCTTCGATTTCGCTCGGACCCAGATGGGCCACACCGGCAACCACCGTAGCCGTACCGGTAGCAATTGCCAGCGCACGCGCGATCACACTGTCGTGATCGTGCTGATCGGTGGGAACCTCGACAGCCGTCGCCTCGTCTTCCTGGTTGTCTTCGGTCGAAGTGAGCGCATCGGCCTCAACCGCGGCATCGGCTGCAGCGGCAGTCGCCTGTGCGGCTTCGACCTCGCCCGCTTCGGGCTCGGTTTCGAGCGTCGGATCGGACGCTTCCGCGACCGGCTCCTGATCACCTTCCACCGCTTCCGCGGCAACGCCCCAGGTCGAGGCGCGCACTGCATCGTACTGATCGACCGTTTCAACCGGATCCAGCGCAACTTCCGGCGCGACGACCTCGGTCGGCTCGATGCTGTCGGCCAGTTCGACCGGCGCATCAGCAGCAACTGGCGCGGCCGGCTCGATATCGCTGGCGACTTCCAGCACCGTCGACGACACGTCGGCGGCAACGGTATCCGCAAGCTCGATCTGCTCCGACCCGCTGGATTCGGCGGCGGTCGCCATCGGCAACAGCATTTCGGGCTCGGCTGCCGTGGCCGGCTGTTCGATGCTTTCCGGCGAGACCTGGCTACCCGGGGTCTCCTCCAGCAAGCCTGCGTCAAAGTACGCGGAAAGGTCTTCGCCCCCCACCAGCTCGGCGTTCATGTCATTGCCCGCCGACGCTGCCGGCTGCGCAGCTACGCTGTCATTGGCGAGCAGTTCTTCGTCTGCCTGCATCGGCGGCCACTTGGCGTCCGGCAAGGCATCGACCAGGGCCTGCAGACGCTCGGCCACGCCCGGGAATGCAGGAATACGCGGCGAAGGCGCACGCAAGGCCGTGATGGTGGTGTGTACCGCAGCGGCCATCTGCGCCAACGCATCCACGCCAGCAGCCGTCGGGGTGACCGACGCCGCCAGCGAACGCTTGACGAAGGTTTCCGCCGGGCTGGTGATCTGGGTTATCACCGGCACATCGGTCATCGCGAATGCACCACTCATGGTGTGCACCGCACGCAACAGGTCCTCGGAGACGGCCTGCGGCTGCACGGCCGAAGCCGCCAACCAGGCATGCACCGTATCCAGGTGGGCGCCAATCTCGGCCTCGAGGATTTCGCGCAGCACCTCGTCCACGGAAGCCGGAGTACCGTCGGCCTGTACGGCAACTTCAACGTCGCCGACGGGCGCAACGGCTGCTTCCGCATCGGACTCCGCCGCCACCTCGCCAACCGCCACATCAGCTGCAACGGCGCTGGCGCCGGTGACGTAGAACGCTTCTTCACCCGCAGCGACGCGGTCGGCCACCTCCTGCATGCCCAGCAGATCGGACTGGATGCTGCCGGTGCCACGCAATGCGGCATTCAATTCCGGCAATACGTCATACGCCTGCGCTACCGCGGCAAGAACCGCGGGGCTGGCCGGACGGCTGCCGTCGAGCACGCGATTGAGCATGCTCTCGATCTTCCAGCTGAACTCACCCAGGGTGCGCGCGCCGACAAGACGGCCACTGCCCTTCAAGGTGTGGAATACGCGGCGCACCGGGCGCAGCCTTTCCATGTTGGCAGGCGCCGCGCGCCAGGCAGGCAGCAGGTTGCCCAGATTCTCAAGCTCTTCGTCGAACTCCTCGATGAAGACATCGCGGATGTCCTGATCGATCACGTCACCGCCATCGATGAAGCCGCCCTCGAGCTGCTGCGTCGGTGCCACGGTCCTTGCAGGCGTCGCGGCGCTGGCCGCGACTTCGCCCACATCGGCCGTGACCAGTTCGGGCTGCAGGGACTCGGGCAACGCAAACGGGTCGAAGGCCTCGGCGGCGGCATCCAGCTGCGCCATGAATGCAGCGGTTTCGGTATCCAGCGTGGAAACCGGCTCGACCGCTGTGGTGGCCGGTTCGACCGGCGCGGCGGCCAGGTCCCAATCGCTGCTTACCTGTGCCGGCGCAAGCGTTGCATCCTCGATCGAGGTATTGCTGGTCTCCAGCTCCGGGTTGAAGAACGGATCGGCATCGACTTCGGCATCGGCAAAGGCGACGGTGACCCGCTCCGCATCGGCCAGATCATCCTTGCCCAGTTCAACCGCGTGCGGCGCCTGTGCATCGGTGTCATCCAGCGTCAGCAACGAGGCGTCGAAACGATAGCTGTCGTTCGCGCCCTCGATCGTCGCGTCCTCGGCGGCTACCGGATCAAACGAGGCAGCAAGCGACACGGGAGCTTCAAAATCTGCTGGCGCCGCGGCTTCGTCGTGCCCCTCGAGCACCATCGGGGCCAGCGTGAAGCTGCTCTCTTCAGCTCCGGAGCTCTCGGCGGCTACCGGATCAAATGCGGAGACCGCAGCGCTGGTGTCGGCCGGTGCCGACACGGAAGAATCCGCCACCTCCGCTGCCTGTGCCGGAATGCTGGAAATTGCCACGGCATTGATGGCCGCACCAAACACCAAGGGATAATCGACCGCGGCAGCCTGCGGCTTCACCTCCGCATCCAACGACGGCAACGGCGGTGGGATCACCGGCGCTGCAACGACAGGAGCCGGTTCGGAAGCAGGCGCCGCGTCGGCGACTGCGTCAGCAGACGCATGCGGGACATCGTCCTGGCCGGCGGCGACTGCCTCGTCCACAACGGTGCTCGGCGTTGCTGCCAGCTCGGCAACAGGTGCAGCAATGACTTCGGCGGCAACCGGTTCGACCGCCGCCGTGGCGGCCACAACCTGCACCGGGGGAATCGGCCAGTAACGCAGTGTTTCCAGACTGGTACGGGTGATATCGAGGATTTCCTCGCGGCCCGGACGACGGTCGCGCAGGGCTTCCAGGAAGTATTCCAGGCTGGCCATGGCATCGGCCAGGGTATCGAGCTGACGACCGCTGGGAATGCGCTGGCGTGCGATCAGCTCGACGTCGATGTACTGGCGCACGGCCAGCAGATAGTCCGCCGGTACCGGCATCTCCAGCATGCGCAACGCGCCCGACACTTCGCCGAGCAGGCGCGGCACTTCAGCCAGGCGCGCGTGATCCCAGTTGGTCTCGATGAACGCGACGAACGATTCGCGTGCCGCGGTGAAGTTGGCAATGGCTTCATGTGCCAGCACTTCCACCGTACGGCGGGTTTCCACCGAACCGGCATCGTCGTCACCGGCGACATTGGCGCCGAGATGGGCCACCTGGTCGTCCAGCGATGCATCCACGTAGAGCAATGCGCCGGCGATATCCAGCAACAGGTTGTCGTCGATCTGGCGCGCACCATCGACCACCTCACGCAGCGCATCGCGCTGCTGGGCGACAATGCCGCGGGCCACGCCCAGCCCCATCACCCCCAGGGTGTCGGAGACCGCGCCCAGTTCGTTGACCTGCACCTGCAGGTCGGCCGGGTTGCCGTCCATGCGCATATGCAGATCGAGCGCATCCTTGATGCGCATCAGTTCTTCCTTGACCGCACTGCCCACGGTGTCGAGCAGCTCGCGGTTGCGACCACTCAGGCTGCCGCGTGCGTGTTCCAGCTCATCGGCGCTGGCGTCGCTGGCGTCGGGATTGAAGGCGAACAACACGCTCTCGTTGATGCCCTCGGCACCGCGCGCGGCACGGATGTCATTGAGCAGCGGCAGCAGCACGATCGGAATGTCGCGATGGCCGTTCTGCAGGCGTTCCAGGTAATCGGGCAGCAGCACGGTGCCACGCATCAGCGTGGCGCAGGCCTCGTCACGCTCGGGAACAGCCCCCTCACGTACTGCATTGGCCAGCAGTTCCAGTTCCTCGGCGACCATGGCCGGCGCATACAGCTCAACCATCCGCAGCGTGCCCTGCACCTGGTGCAGGTAGCCGGCGCAGAAGCGCATGCGGCTGGTATCACTGGGATCTTCCACGAACGCTTCGACCTCATTGCGCACCTGGCGCAGGGTCTCGTCCAGCTCGGGTTTCACCCAGCCCAGTGCGGCGTGGCTCATCGCATCGCGCAAGGTACTCATCGCACTCCCCCGTGCAGCATCAATTGCATGCCGTCCGGGCGGCCCTGCGTTGCGTCGTGACGAAACTTCATCTGCTGATTCCTTTGCATCCCCGCCCGATCAGTCCGCTCAGGCCGGCAACTTGAAGTCGGCCACCGAGCGGCGCAGCTCTGCCGCCAACTGGTTCAACTGACCCAGCGAGTCGGCGGTCTGCCCGGCACCCTGCGAGGTCTGGCCGGTAATCTGCCGGATCACGCCCATCGTCTGGGTGATGTCGGTAGCTGCCGAGGCCTGCTGGTTGGCGGCGATGGAGATGCTCTTGATCAAGTTATTGAGTGCGTTGGACACGCGCTCGATTTCGGTCAGCGCGGTACCGGCGTCCTCGGCCAGGCGCGCACCGGACACCACTTCGGCGGTGGTCTGTTCCATCGAGGTGACGGCTTCGTTGGTATCGGCCTGAATCGCCTGCACCAGACCTTCGATTCGGCGGGTTGCGCCGGAGGTACGTTCTGCCAGGCGCTGCACTTCGTCGGCCACCACAGCGAAACCGCGACCGGCCTCACCGGCCGAGGCTGCCTGCACAGCCGCGTTCAATGCCAGGATGTTGGTCTGCTCGGAAATGTCGTTGATCAGTTCCACGATCGAGCCGATTTCCTGCGAGGACTCACCCAGGCGCTTGATGCGCTTGGAGGTTTCCTGGATCTGGTCGCGGATCTGGTCCATGCCCTGGATGGTCTGGCGCACCACGCCGGCACCTTCGGTCGCGATGACCACCGAGCGCTGTGCCACTTCGGCCGACTCGGTGGAGTTGCGCGACACCTGCTCAATGGAGGTGGCGATTTCGCCGATACGGTCCGAGGCACTGGTGATCTCGTCGGCCTGGTGGCCTGCGGCTTCGGCCAGCTGCATTGCCGTTGCCTGGGTTTCCTGTGCCGACACCGCCACCTTCGAGGAGATGTCGTTGATGGTGGTCACCAGGTGGCGCAGTTCGTCCACGGCGTAGTTGATAGCGTCGGCGATGGCGCCGGTCATATCCTCGGTCACCGAGGCCTTCACCGTCAGGTCACCTTCACCGAGCGAGCTGATTTCGTCCAGCAGACGCATAATCGCCTGCTGGTTGCGGCTGTTGAATTCCACCTGGGTCTGGTAACGCACGTCCTGCTCACGCGAACGGGTACGCACCGTGCTCCAGACGAAGCCGATGATCGACAGCACCGACAGGCCGCCGAAGATCACGCTCCACCAGAAGTTCGGGAAGATACGGGTATCGCGGGCCGAACCGAAGGCCGAGAACGCATCGAACAGCTTGCGGCTGCGCTCCAGCATCTTGTCCGAACCGGTCGCCAGTGCGGCGGCCGAGGACTGTGCGGCGAACAGGTTGCGCGAGCTGGCCAGGATGGCGTCGGCGTCCTTCTTCATCTTTGCCCACTGGTTGGCGGACTGTTCCAGCGCAACCTGGGCGTTGGCGTTGCGCACGGCGGCGATGCCCATTTCCTCATTGCCGTTGCGCAGGCCTTCCAGCACCTGGGTGAACACCACCATGTCGCGTGCCAGCGCGTCGCCGGCGCCGCTTGCGCCAGGACCACCTGCGCGGATTTCGGTCACGCGACGGGCCATGGTGCCAACCACCACCACCTGCTGCAGGCCGTTGTAGACCTGCGAGGACTGGGCACCACCGGCGGTCATCGCACGCACCACTTCGTTCAACTGCGCCTGCAGCTGCGGCACCGCACCGACGAAGCTGTCGGCGTTACCGGCCAGCGCCAGCACGGCCGGCTCGGAGGCGACGATCTGCTCGGCGTTCTTGGACAGCGGCTTCCAGGTATCGACCAGCGCACCCAACGGACCGGACACGCCGCTCTCGTTGCCGTAACGGCCCTGCAACTCACTGACCGTACTTTCCACCTTGCTGCGCGTGTCCTTGAACGCGGCGTAGCTCTCACGGCTACCGGCCACGGCTTCACGGCCCTGGTTGGCAAGCTGCTGCGACAGCACCTGCAGATCGGCGGCGCCGGTACTGGCACCGGCCAGGCGACTGCCCTGCCAGGTGGCCACGCCGGTGTTGGCACCGAACACGACCATCGAGAGTACCAACAAGCCCAACCAGAAGTTGGTGCTTACGTTGCCAAGCTTGCCGGCCTTGGCGGCTTCAGGAGCAGTACTCATCGTTCGACCTCGGTCTCAATACGAAGAGGCAAGCGTGCCGATCAGGCGGCCGCTTGCCGGAATTCAGGGGTGCGGGAAAGCAGTGACAGCGAGAAAACGCCCCAGTCACGGCCCTCATCATGGAAGGCTCGCTCGACGAAATGCGTGTAACGGCCCTGCGCGATATCGCCGGCAGGCACCTGCATCGACGCCTCGAAGCTGCGCTGGCCATACAACTCGTCGATCACCAGTGCCACGTCGCCGCCGCTCTGGCGCATGATCAACACGCGCTGGCCTTCCTGTGGCGCGGTGCGCTCACCTTCCAGGAAGTTCTTCAGGTCCACCACCGGGAACAGGTTGCCACGCAGGTTGCCCACGCCCAGCAACCAGGACTGCGCGCCGGGAACCGGAGTCACTGGCGGCATTGGCACGATTTCCACCACTTCGCGGAAATCCGAGACCAGATGCCGGCTGCCAACGCGGTAGCCCACGCCACGCCAGACATCCTGCGAAAAGCTGCGCTCGGGCAACTGTACCGCGTGCGCCAGACTGCGGCGTTCGTAGGCTTCAAGGATGTCGAATGGAGAACGCATCAACCCACCAGTTTGTTGATCCGCGCGATCAGATCATCCTCGCGCGGCGGCTTGACGATGTAATCGCTGGCGCCTTGGCGCATGCCCCAGGCCTTGTCGGTTTCCATGCCCTTGGTGCTGACGATCAGCACCGGAATGGCACGGGTGGCCTCGTCACGCGACAGCGCGCGGGTCGCCTGGAAACCGCTCATGCCCGGCAACACCACGTCCATCAGCACCAGCTGCGGCCCTTGCTCACGGGCAATCTGCAGGCCGTCCTCGGCATTGTCAGCCGACAACACCTCGTGCCCTGCCTTGAGCAACCATTGCGTAAACACCGCCCTGTCGGTCGGTGAGTCCTCGATCAAAAGAATTCGAGCCATTTTTGCCTTTCCCCCCTGGTCAGGCGTTGACGTATGTGCGGATGGCACCTAGTAGTTCGTCGCGGGTAAATGGCTTGGTGAGGTATTGCTCGGAGCCGACGATGCGGCCACGGGCTTTGTCGAACAGGCCATCCTTGGATGACAACATGATCACCGGTGTCGACTTGAAGAGCTGGTTGCCCTTGATCAAGGCGCAGGTCTGATACCCATCCAGACGCGGCATCATGATGTCGACGAAGATGATCTGCGGTTGCTGGTCGGCAATCTTGGCCAATGCCTCGAAACCGTCAGTGGCGGTCACGACCTCACAACCTTCACGCTTGAGCAGTGTTTCAGCCGTACGTCGGATGGTCTTCGAATCATCGATCACCATCACCTTCAGCCCTGCGAGTTCCCCACCCGCAGCCATGTTTTCAACCATTTTTGTTCCCCGAACGCGCGACCGATATCAAACGCGATATTGCCGCGAAAGCGCATCTATATCCCAGCCCAGCCGCGAACTGTCAAGCGATGCCCGCAGGACTTGGCCGATCGCCAAAATAATGTGACCGGGTTCGCAATAAAAGCGCAACGCCATTCAGCCTCAGCGTTCCGCTTTCCGCGCTGTGCGGCCCTGCCCCGAACCGCTAACATCCTCGTCCAGATCTGCTGGATTCAAGTCATGCCTTTAGACGTCATCGTGGTGATGGACCCCATCGCCGACATCAAGATCGCCAAGGACACCACCTTCGCCATGCTGCTGGAAGCCCAGCGTCGTGGCCACCGCCTGCACTATGTGCGCCCCGGCGGGCTGTCGCTGCACGGTGGCCAGGCCCAGGCCGAGGCGGCCCCGCTGCAGGTGCGCGACGACAAGGCAGGCTGGTTCAGCCTGGGCGAATTCGCCCCCCTGGTATTCGGCCCCGGCCAGATCGTGCTGATGCGCAAGGACCCGCCGTTCGACGGCGAGTACCTGTATGACACCCATATCCTCGGCATCGCCCAACAGGCCGGCGCCAGCGTGGTCAACGACCCGCAGGGCCTGCGCGACTTCAACGAGAAGCTGGCCGCGCTGCTGTTCCCGCAGTGCTGCCCGCCGACCCTGGTCAGTCGCAATGCCCGCGAACTGAAGGCCTTCGTGCTCGAACATGGCCAGGCCGTGCTGAAGCCGCTGGATGGCATGGGCGGTCGTTCGATCTTCCGCAGCGGCACCGGCGACCCCAACCTCAACGTCATCCTCGAGACGCTGACCGACGGCGGCCGCCACCTGGCGCTGGCACAGCGTTTCATCCCCGACATCAGCGCCGGCGACAAGCGCATCCTGCTGATCGACGGTGTACCGGTGGACTATTGCCTGGCGCGCATTCCGCAGGGCGACGAATTCCGCGGCAACCTGGCCGCCGGCGGCCGCGGCGAAGGCCGTCCGCTGAGCGAACGTGACCGCTGGATTGCCGCCCAGGTCGGCCCGGAGATGAAACGCCGCGGCATGCGTTTCGTCGGTCTGGACGTGATCGGCGACTACCTGACCGAGGTCAACGTCACCAGTCCCACCTGCGTGCGCGAACTCGATGCACAGTACGGCCTGAACATCGCCGGCCAGCTGTTTGATGCCCTTGAAGCTGACGCGGCCTGATGTATTCCCAGCCTGATGTCCTGCCCGCCGCACCGCGGGCAACCGAACAGCAACGCCTGACCGCCACCCTGGTGCTGTCCACGCTGGTGCATGGCCTGTTGATCCTCGGGGTGGGCTTCGCGGTGAGCGACAACGCCCCGCTGGTGCCGACGCTGGACGTGATCTTCAGCCAGACCAGCACCCCGCTCACGCCCAAACAGGCCGACTTCCTGGCCCAGGCCAACCAGCAGGGCGGCGGTGACCACGACAAGGCGCAGCGTCCGCGCGACGCCCAGGCCGGCATCGTGCCGCAGTTGCAGGACGGCCTGGCACCGGTACCGCTGCAGGCGCAGAGTGCAGCCGCACCACCGCCACCGCAGGCACGCATCATCACCAGCACCCAGGGCAAGGACCCGGTTGCGACCGCCCAGACCCAGCCGCTGCCGGATCGTCCCGATGCCAACGCGCCGATGAACGCGCGCGAACAGCGCGACGCGGCAATGGCACGCCTGGCCGCCGAGGTGCATCTGCGCTCGGAGCAGTACGCCAAGCGTCCCAACCGCAAGTTCGTCTCGGCCAGCACCCGCGAATACGCCTATGCCAACTATCTGCGCGCCTGGGTCGACCGCGCCGAACGCGTCGGCAACCTGAACTACCCCGACGAAGCACGCCAGCGCCGGCTTGCCGGCCAGGTGGTCATCACCGTCGGCGTGCGCCGCGATGGCAGCGTGGAGAGCAGCCGCGTGCTGCGCAGCAGCGGCGTGCCCTTGCTCGACGCCACCGCCCTGCGTGTGATCGAGCAGGCGCAGCCGTTCCCGGCATTGCCGGAAACCAGCGACGATATCGACATCCTGCAGGTCACCCGCACCTGGATGTTCCTGCCCGGCGGGCAGTTGCACGACGATCGTTGAGCAACCAGTCCTGTATGTTGGTTTTGTGGGAGCGGCGTAAGCAGCGAAGCTGGCAACGCCCGAACTACCATGCTGATCGCCATCTGATGGTCCATGAGCTTGGCGGTTTACACCGCTCCCACAACCATCACACCCCACGACCGCTTCAACGCTTGGAATCGCGCAGCGCCTGCTGTTCGATCAGCGTCAGCGCGACGTTGTCGCGCAGGTAAGCCGGCTGCACCAGCTCCGGGGCGATCGCTTCGCCACGCAGCATTGCCGGTACCGCGATCTTCAGCACATCGGCAGCGCTGGGCAGGGCCTGCGCATCCACGCTGCTGAGGCGTGGCTGCAGGCGCGCGCTCAACACACCCTCACCCGCCGCGAAACCAGTACCAACACCGGCCCAGATGCTGTCATCGGCCGGCAGCTGTACATACTCCGGCGCGACCAGCAGCTCACGCTCCTGCAACTGCAGCTCGCCATCAGCATCACGCAGATAACGCGCTGCGTAAAGCTCGCCCATGCGCGCATCGATGCAGGCCAATACGCGTGGCGCGTCGGCCGGTGCACGCAGTGCCAAGGTCTGTAGGGTCGATACCGGCAGCAAGGGCCGGTCCAGTGCCAAGGCAATGCCCTGGGCGATGGCAATGGCCAGACGCACGCCGGTGAACGCGCCGGGACCGCGGCCCAAGGCGATGCCATCGAGCTGGCTGCGGTTGATACCCGCCTCAGCCAACAACTGCTCTGCCCACGGCAGGCTCAGCTCGGCATGGCGGCGCGGCGCTACTTCAAACCGCTCCAATACCTGCCCATCCACATACAGGGCGACGGAACAGGCTTCGGTGGCGGTTTCAAAGGCAAGCAGCTTCATGGCATCACATCAGGAAAGGGAGAACGGTGGCGCTTCGGAACCAGCGTCGGTCGAGGCCGTCGCGCTGGCGGAATCCGCCTCCGGCGCCCATTGTCGCGCAAAGAAGGCCTGCACATCGGCCAATGCGCGGGTACGGCGGAAGGGCGGCAGTGAATCCAGGAAGATGCGGCCGTAGCCGCGCGAAAGCAGCCGCGGGTCGCACAGCACCAGCACGCCGCGGTCGGTCTCGCTGCGGATCAGCCTGCCCACGCCCTGCTTGAGCGCGATCACCGCCTGCGGCAGCTGCTCGTCGCGGAACGGATTGCCACCCTGGCGTCGGATCGCATCCAGCCGCGCTTCGAACACCGGATCATCCGGTGCGGCAAACGGCAGCTTGTCGATGACCACCACGCTCAGCGCGTCCCCCACCACGTCAACGCCTTCGCGGAAGCTGGCCGCGCCCAGCAGCACGCCATTGCCGGACTCGCGGAAACGCTGCAGCAGGCTGGCGCGCGGCGCTTCGCCCTGCACGAACAGCGGCCATGGCCCATCGCGCAGCGCATCGGCGGCCTCACGCAGCGCCCGGTGCGAGGCAAACAGCAGGAATGCCCTGCCCTGCGAGGCTTCCAGCACCGGCCGCAAGGTGGCGATCAAAGCAGCGCCATAACCACGCGCCGCCGGATCGGGCAGCTGCTGGGGCAGATAGCACAGGGCCTGCTGCTGCCAATCGAAGGGACTGGGCTGCACCAGCGTATCCGGGTCATCCAGCCCCAGGCGTTTGGCCAGATGGTCGAAGCCGCCATCCACGGTCAGCGTGGCCGAGGTGAACACCCAGGCCGCCATCGAGCGCAGACGGTGCTCGCGCAGCGGACCAGACACATCCATCGGCGTGCGTTGGCAGCGGAAGCCACGCGGGGTCAGCTCGTACCACAGCACATCGTTGCCATCATCGACGGGAAACAGCGAGTCACTTCCCGCTGGCAACGCCGGCGTCGCCTCCTCTCCCGGCGCGACCGCGACCTCATCGATATCCCACGCATCGACCGCGCCACCGTCGCCGTCATCCAACCATCGCGACAGCCGTGACACGCCTTCCAGCGCGCGGGCATGGCAGGCATCCAGTCCGGGTGAGGCCTCGCGCACAAAGCTCAATGCATCGCGCAGCTGCGCCATCGCCGCAGCAACCGCATCAAAGCCTTCGGCTACCGCCGGCACTGCCAGGGCGCGCCAGCGGGTTCCGCGTTGCGGCAGTTTCTCCATTGCCTCGCGCAGTTCGCGCAGGGCCAACTCCAGCGTCGCCACCGGTTGTTGCAGGGTAGCCTGCGCACCCGCGACGCTGCGGCATTCGGCCAGGCAATCGCGTGCCAGCTCCTGCCACGGACGCATGCCGAACCCTTCACCAAAGAAGTTGGCGGCGAGCTCGGGCAGCTGGTGCGCCTCATCGATGACGAAAGCCTGCGCACCGGGCAGGATTTCGCCGAAGCCCTCCTGTTTCAGTGCGAGATCGGCGAGCAGCAGATGGTGGTTGACCACCACCAGGTCTGCTTCCTGCGCCCGCTGCCGCGCCTGCACGACGAAACAATCGCTCCAGAACGGGCAATCGCTGCCCAGGCAGTTGTCCACGGTCGAGGTGACCATCGGCAGCAGCGGCGAATCGTCAGGCAATCCATCCAACTCGGCCATGTCGCCGTATTGGGTACGGCCGGACCAGGTGAGGATGCGCTGGAACTGCGCTACCTGCTCGGTCGAGCTGAAGCGCGGCTCGCCGCGTGCCTGGTCCAGGCGGTAGCGGCACAGATAGTTCGCCCGCCCCTTCAGCAGCGCGGATCGATGACCGACGCCCAATGCGGCGCGCACGCGCGGCAGATCGCGGTGGTAAAGCTGGTCCTGCAGCGCGCGGGTACCGGTGGAGACGATGGTCTTCAAACCGGACAGCAAGGCCGGCACCAGATAGGCATAGGTTTTGCCGGTGCCGGTGCCGGCCTCGGCCAGCAACACATCGCGTTGCTGCAAGGTCTCGGCGATTGCCCCGGTCAGGCGCAACTGCGCGGGCCGCGGCACGAAGGCATCAAGCTGGCGCGCAAGCGCGCCGCCTTCACTGAGTGCTTCGCAGCTGGCGGTGACTAGGGAGGACATGGCTTGAGCGTTGGGAATGGTGGATCGCGAACGGGGAACGGGGATGAACCGCACTCGGAACCTTGATCGCGCCACGGCAATGGCGGCGTCCACCTTCGCCCAGCGCTCAGGCTTATCGATTCCCTATTCCCGACTCCCGATTCCCGGCACAAATCAAAAACGCTTGATTCCCGGCACCGTGCAGCCTTCGATCTGCGCGTGCGCGGAGACGGCGTTTTCCTTTTCGGCACGGGCCAGGCGCGATTGTTCGATGGTCGCCCAATGGCGGCGGCACAGCGGACCGGTGCGCGAACCCAGATCCAGCGCTTTCTTGGCCAGGGTCTCGGCGCGCTGCCAGTCGGCCTGCAACAGGGCAACATCAGCCCGCTCCTGCAGGATGCCCGGGTCGTCCGCCACCTGCAGCAGCGCCTCGTTCAAGGCTTCGGCTGCGCCAGCCAGATCCCCGGCCTTGCGCTTGGCGATGGCGGCCTGGCGCAGATCGTCCACCTGTGCATCGCGCAGCGGCTGCACCGACAACTCGGTGTCGTCGACGCCGGCAATGGCATCCACCGCTGCCAGGCGCTGTGCCGGCGTGGTGGTGTCAATAACCGCCGGCTTGGCCGGAGGCGCACTGATACAGCCGGCGAGTGACAAGGAGGCTGCAGCAGCAACCAACGCATAGCGGATCAAGGACTTCGTGTTCATGGACTGGATTATCGCGCAGGCGTCTGCGCAGCGGGGGCCGCAGCCGGTTCAGGTTCCTTGCGATCCAGGCCCAGCCAGCCACGCCAACCGCCGCCGGACTGCTCCTGCGTGCCTTCGCCGCCGTCTTCCAACGGCACTTCGGCCGGCAGTGCACACGGCACGTACTGCGGGGCATAGCCAACCACAAACGGGAAGCGACGCGCGCCCGGGCAGGATTCGTCGGTAGCATTGCTGCCCGCCGCTTCCACGTACTGCCAGTCCAGGCCCTTGTTGTTCACATGCAGGGCCTTGCTGGGCAGGTTGCGGAAGATTCCCGACCACACCCGCATCGCGCCGGAAGCACCAAACAGGCCGGTCTGCTCGTTCTGGTCGTTGCCCATCCAGATCACCGCCAGATGATCGCCGGTATAGCCGGCGTACCAGCTGTCACGGCCGTCGTTGGAAGTACCGGTCTTGCCGGCTGCCTGCAGCCGCGACAGGCCTGCGGCGTTCAAGCCCGAAGCAGTACCACTGGAGACCACCTGCTGCAGACCGACACTGATCAGGTTGGCTGCGATCGAGTCGCCCTCCTGTGCCGGTGCCGGGCTCTTGTCGTAACGCTTGAGCAGCTTGCCCTGCGCATCGACCACACCACGCACGGCATGCAACGGTTGGATTTCGCCGCCGGAGGCAAGGAACTGGTACAGCTGGGCCATGCCATACGGGCTCTGGTCGGTGGAGCCAAGGATCACCGACGGATTGGACTCCGCCTTGAGGCCTGCCAGCACATTGATCAGCTGGGTCAGCCGTTCCGGCCCGACCTGCATGCCGACGCGCACGGTGGCCTGGTTGTAGGAGCGGGCCAGCGCATCGATCAACCGCACGGTGCCGTGGCTGCGGTTGTCAGCGTTGCCAGGCGTCCAGTTGCGGCCGCGGCTGAGTTTGACCGTGACCGGCGAGTCATCCACCCAACTGGCCAGCGAGAAGCGGTCCGGCTGGGCCAGCGCCAGCAGATAGACGAAGGGCTTGAGCAGCGAACCCACCGGCCGTTGCGCCTCGATGGCGCGGTTGAAGCCGGGTTCGGAGACATCGCGGCTGCCGACCACGGCCAGCACGTCACCGTTGTGGACGTCGGTGACCACCAGGCCGGTTTGCAGCTCCGGGCGACGCTTGTTCTCCAGCGCCTTGATGGTGTGTGCCACCGCACCCTCGGCATAGGCCTGGGCCGAGGGCGACATGCCGGTGAAAACGTTCAGGCCGGCGCCCTGCAGCACGCTTTCCGGATAGTCGTTGCCCAACTGCCGACGGACCAGGTCGACATAGGCCGGGAAGCGGTTTGCCGCCGCAATACCCGCGGTCTTGGACACACCCAGCGGTGCCTTGAGGGCACGCTGGTACTCGGCGTCATCGATCAGCTTGTTCTCGTGCAGCTTGCCCAGCACGAAGTTGCGGCGATCCAGCGCGTTCTCGGGATTGCGGCGGGGGTCGTAGAACGACGGTCCCTTTACCAGACCGATCAGCAGCGCGATCTGCTCGCTGCTCAACGCGTTGAGGTCGCGGCCGAACCAGAACTCGGCACCGGAGGAGACGCCGTGGATGGCCTGCTTGCCACGCTGGCCCAGGTAGACCTGGTTGAGATAGGCCTCAAGGATGGTTTCCTTGTCGTAGCGCGCCTCCATGATCAGCGCGTACAACACCTCGTTGAACTTGCGGGTGAGCGTCTGCTCCTTGCCGATGCCAAGCAGGCCGCTGCGGGCCAGCTGCTGGGTCAGGGTGCTGGCGCCCTGCCGGGTCTCACCACCACTGCGGATGGTCACCCAGACCGCACGTGCGATACCGCTCAGGTCGATACCGTGATGGCGAGCGAAATCCTTGTCTTCCACCGCCTGCAGGCCGGTGACCAGCAGTTCCGGCACTTCGCGCACGCGCACCAGCCGGCGCTCTTCCTGCTTCTGCCCGTACAAGGTGGCGATACGCGCCGGATCCAACCGCGCAGCCTTCAGCGCCTTGCGGCTGCCGGCATCACGCAGGGAGGCCACCTGTCCACCCGACACGACCACGTCCACCTTGCGCGCGGCGACGTTGCCATCGACGTCGACATAGCCGCGACTGGAAATACTGAAACTGCCGCCCTGCACCTTGTAGGTGCCGGGGCTGTTGCCGGCGCCATCATCCCGGTAACCGGATGCCGCCAACTCGGTCTTCAGGGTATTGGCGTTCATCGCCGTCCCCGGGCTGAGCACCAGCGGGCGCGCATAGACGCGGGTCGGGATCTGCCAACGCAGCTCACCAAAACGCTGGCTGACCTGACTGTTCAGGTACAACGTATAGGGAATCATGAAGCCCAGCCCCAACGCGGCAGCGGCCAGTCCCCAGGTAATCAGGCGGCTCCGCCACACAGGGCTGTTGCCGTCGGTATCGTCGTCGAACTCGTCGGAATCGTGGCGTCGTGGCACAGGGATGCGAGAATGTGGTTTGTAATGAGTCTAACGCAGCCGCATCGCCGGGGGCGTTGGCTGTCAGTTCCCCGCTTAAGCTGGAGTTCCAAAGGAATGTCGATTTCGCTGGCCGATGCGCGCTACGCCGTCAACCGCATCGTCGGCCTGATACGCCGGGGCCTGGCCAGCCTGCGCACCCGGGGTTGGCGGGCGACCTTGCACCGGGTGGGCGTGCATACCCGGCGCCAGCCGCCCACCCAGCGCGAGCCGCTGTACGTCCCTGACAACGCTCCTTTTGCACCGTTCCGCGTGCCGCGCAGCGAGCGCCCGGCCGCCAGCATCGTCATCCCGGTCTACAACCAGTGCGCGCATACGCTGGCCTGCCTGCGCGCCCTGGCCGCGCATCCGCCTGTCGCCAGCTGCGAGATCCTGGTGATCGACGACGGCAGCAGCGACAGCACGACGGCCTGGATGCAGCAGATCGAGGGGTTGCGCTACCACCTGCGGGCGCAGAATGGCGGCTTCATCGCGGCCTGCAACGATGGTCTGCGGCTCAGCCGCGGCGACTACGTGGTGCTGCTCAACAACGACACCATCCCGCAGCCCGGCTGGCTGGATGCGCTGCTGGACACCTTCAGCCATGTCCCCGAGGCCGGCCTGGTCGGCGCCCAGCTGTTGTATCCGGATGGTCGCCTGCAGGAATCCGGTGGCGTGGTGTTTGCCGATGGCAGCTGCTGGAGCTACGGTCGCTTCGAATCGGCTGAAGATCCCCGCTACAGCGCGCTGCGCGATGCCGACTATTGCTCCGGCGCAGTGTTGGCCATACCCAGGCTGTTGTTCGAAGAGCTGGGTGGCCTGGACAGCCGCTATGCACCGGCCTACTACGAGGACACCGACCTTGCCTTCAAGGTGCGAGCGGCCGGACGTCGCGTGCTGGTACAGCCCGCCAGCCGCGTCGTGCACGACGAAGGCACCAGCAATGGCACCGACACCCGCACTGGCGTCAAGGCCTATCAGGTCCGCAATCAAGCCGTATTCGCCGAGGTCTGGCGGGACGCCCTGGCCACCCAGCCGGCACCCGGCAGTGTGCCGTCACCTGCATTGCTGCATCGCCACCAGCGGCAGATCCTGATCATCGATGAGTGCCTGCCGCAGCCCGACCGCGACTCGGCCTCGCTGCGTCAGTTCAACCTGATCCGCATGCTGCTGGCAGAAGGTGCGCACGTGGTGTTCCTGCCTACCCGCGGTGAACCTGCCGGTCCAGCCAGTCGCACCCTGCAGGCCATGGGCGTGGAAGTCTGGCACGCCCCCTTCCTCGATCGCGTGGGCAGTTGGCTGCGCGACAACGGCAAACGTTTTGCGGTGGTCATGCTGGTGCGCTACCACGTTGCCAACGCCTGCCTGCCATTGCTGAAACAGTTCGCTCCGCAGGCACGTACCGTGTTCGATACCGTCGACCTGCACTACCTGCGCGAGCGCCGCGGCGCCGAACTGGCCCGCGACCAGCGCCTGCTGCGCAGTGCCGAACGCACCCGCGCCAGCGAGTTGGCGGTCATGGCGGCCACCGATGTGACCTTGTTGGTCAGTGCTGCGGAAAAAGAACAACTGGCCACCGACGCGCCCCAGGTGCGGGTGGAACTCATCTCCAACCTGCATGAAGTTGCCGGCGCGGGCCAACGCTGGGCACAGCGGCATGACCTTGTCTTCGTCGGCGGCTTCCGCCATCCGCCGAACCTGGACGCGATGACCTGGTTCATCGGCGAAGTGTTTCCATTGATCCACGCACAACGCCCGGATATCCGCTTCCACTGCATTGGCGCCGATGTGCCCGACAGCATCCATGCACTGGCCGCCGGCAGCCCTGGCGTACAGGTGCATGGCTATGTACCGGATGTCGTGCCGTTCATGACCGGCATGCGCGTTGCAGTCGCACCGCTGCGCTTCGGTGCCGGGGTCAAGGGCAAGGTCAACCTGAGCATGGCCCATGGGCAACCGGTGGTCGCCACCACCTGTGGCGTGGAGGGCATGCACCTGCACGATGGCCAGGATGTGCTGGTCGCCGACGGCAGCCAGGCATTCGCCGCAGCCGTGCTGCGGCTCTATGACGACGAAGCGCTCTGGCAACGCCTGTCCGACAACGGCCTGGCGAACATCGCCAGGCATTTTTCGATGGATGCCGCACGTCAGGCGGTGCAACGGGTGTTCTTCGACTCGCCCTGAACCTGCACCCCACCGCCTTCATCGCCCGTTTCATGCATCAGGGTCCCGCCCACCACTGCAGCCAGGTGCAGACCCGATACAAAAGCCAACTTGGCCGAATCGATGGTGGCTGCGGTGAGGTGAGGCTGACCAGGGTTTTACTGAAGGGGCCTGCCAATCCAGGCCCCTTCACCCGGAACACCAGGGCAGCCAACGCCGCCAGAAAACCCGGCTTGAAGGAAATCGCCTGGGTCACCACGCAGTTGCATCAACTGCATGGTGACCCAGGGGCGTGAAATCCCGGAGGTGCGCAATGCGGGGTTGCCTCAGAAGCGCAGTCGCATGCAACAGTGGCCAGCGACCTCAGCGAGAAGCAGGCACACAGCGGACTACGGGAAACCATCATCTCCCTGGTCAAGCGCAGCAGATGAACCTTGGCCGCGCGGTCGCAGGCGACTGCGCGGTGCCAACCCGCGCAACAACTCTCAGCGATACACCGGATGGCGCCGACACAGCGCTGACACCTGCGCTCGCACCTCGCCAACCACGCGATCAAGCCTGCCCGCCTCCAATCCATCCAACACATCGGCAACCAGGTCGGCCAGTTGCTCGCACTCGGCGATGCCGAAACCGCGCGTAGTGACTGCCGGTGTGCCGATCCGCACACCCGAGGTCACGAACGGCGAGCGTGGGTCGTTCGGCACCGAGTTCTTGTTGGTGGTGATCCACGCACGGGCCAGCGCGGCGTCCGCCTCTTTGCCGGTGAACGGTTTGCTGGACAGGTCAAGCAGCATCAGGTGGTTGTCCGTGCCACCGGAAACGATGCGGTAACCACGCTGCTGCAGCACCGCCGCCATCGCCCGCGCATTGCGGATCACCTGCCGCTGGTAGGTCTTGAACCCGGGCTGCAATGCCTCCTTGAACGCAATCGCCTTGGCCGCGATCACATGCATCAAGGGCCCGCCCTGGATGCCCGGAAACACCGCCGAGTCCAATCGCTTGTTGAAATCCCCAGGCTGTCCCCTGCTGAGGATGATGCCGCCACGCGGCCCGCGCAGGGTCTTGTGCGTGGTACTGGTCACAACATGCGCGTGCGGCAGCGGATCCGGGTATTCGCCAGCGGCCACCAGGCCGGCGACATGCGCCATGTCCACCCAGAACACAGCGCCGACCTTGTCGGCGATGGCACGCATGCGCGCCCAGTCCTTGTGCCGCGAATACGCCGAGAAGCCCCCGATCAACAGCTTCGGGCGGCTTTCCATCGCGATGCGCTCCATCTGCTCGTAGTCGAGCAAGCCGGTCTGCGGGTCGAGACCATAAGGCACGATCCGATAGTGGCGGCCGGAAAAGTTGGAGGGATTGCCATGGGTCAGATGCCCGCCCTGTGCCAGGTTCATGCCCATCACCGTGTACCCCGGCTTGGCCAGGGCCAGGAACACCGCCGCATTGGCCTGCGCACCGGCATGCGGCTGCACATTGGCATAGTCGCAGTCGAACAGCTGCTTGACCCGCTCGATGGCCAGACGTTCGGCCACATCCACGTACTCGCAGCCACTGTAATAGCGCTTGCCGGGGTAACCCTCGGCGTACTTGTTGGTGAATACCGAGTTCTGGACCGCCATCACCAAGGGGCTGGCATAGTTTTCCGACGCAATCAGTTCGACATGATCGTGCTGACGGCGCGCCTCCGCCTGCAGCGCGCTGGCCAGTTCGGGATCGAAGTCGGCAAGATCAATGGGCGTGTCATACATGATGTGTGCTCCTGGACGTGGGTGGTTGACTGCAATCACTGGCCTTGCCCGGGCTTGGCGGCAACGCGTCCAGCCAGGCTGCGAACACCGCCTGCGCCGCCGCTGGCAACGACGACGCCACGGCAGCGGCCTGGCAGCGCAAGCGCCGCGGATCGATGCCGGCCTGGCTGAGCTCACAGGCATGTCCGATCAACCAGCGCTCGATCTGCTGCGGTTGCGCTTCCAGGTGGCATTGCAATGCAAGCACGTGCCGCCCGACGCTGAATGCCTGGTTCGCACACAGCGCGGTTCCCGCCAGGGGGATCGCTCCGTCCGGCAGCTCGAAGCGATCACCATGCCAATGCAGCAACGGCACTCCTTGCAGGCCGGCCAGCACGGATGCCCGGCCTTGCGCGCTCAAGGTCAGTGGCGCGAAACCTATTTCCTTGAAACCCATGTCCGCTACGCGCGCCCCCAACGCACGGGCGATCAGCTGTGCGCCCAGGCAGATGCCCAGCAGTGGCCGTTGCTGCTGCAGTTGCCGTTCGATCAGCGTGAGCTCGTCAAGCAGGAAGGGATACAGCTGCTCGTCGAAAGCGCCGATCGGCCCGCCCAGCACCACCAGCAGGTCAGCCAGCGCGGCATCGCGCAGGTCGTCCGTGCCGGCCTCCAGATAGCGCAATGTGTAACCACGCTCCAGCAGCAGCGGCTGCAAGCTGCCCAGGTCTTCAAAATGCAGATGGCGAATGGCAAGGGCGGTCTTCATCGGGCCAATGCCCCGCTGTCATCGCCGGTGGGCCAGTAATGGCTGTCCGGCAAGGGCCGCGCGCCGAATATCGCCTGACCGACACGGACTACCGTGGCCCCCTCTTCGATCGCGATCTCGAAGTCGCCGGACATGCCCATCGACAGTTCGTCCAGCGTGATGCCCGCCGGTGCATCCTGGCGCAGGCGATCGCGCAGTTCACGCAGGCGTACGAAGCAGCGACGCACATGCTCGGCCTCGGCCGAGAACAGGGCCAGGGTCATCAGGCCACGCACGCGCAAGCAGGGATAGGCAACCAGCGCCTTGAGGCAGGCTGCCACCGCGTCCGGTTCCAAGCCGTACTTGCTGGCTTCGCCCGAAGTATTCACCTGTACGTACACATCCAGCGATCGCCCCTCCAGCTGCAGCCGGCGCTCCAGTGCTTCGGCCAACCGCAGACTGTCCAGCGCCTGGAACTCACTGGCGAAGCGGGCCACGAGCTTGGCCTTGTTGGTCTGCAGATGGCCGATCACCGACCAGCGCATATCCTCCAGATCCTGCATTGCCTGCCATTTGCCCGCTGCCTCCTGCACCTTGTTTTCGCCGAACAGGCGACATCCCGCGGCATGGGCCAGGCGCAGGCTGGCCTCGGGCTTGGTCTTGCTGACCGGCAACAGCCTTACCTGCGCGGGGTCCCGGCCCGCGCGCATGCACGCTGCGTCCATGCGTGCGCGCACCGCGGCCAGGTTGCGACGGAAATCCTCGACCGTCGTCGCCTGCGGATAGCGTCCATGACGTGCGTGCTGGGTCGGGGTCAGAGTCGGTGAAGAGTGGCGGGAACTGGATGAGGGTTCAGACATTGGTCTGCTCCTGTTCGCCAGTGCCGGTCCGGGATGACAGATGGGCGCGTGACCAGCGCCCATGCAGCAGCGCGTGCGCGATCAGGCCGATGAACAATCCCCAGAACGCGCCACCGATGCCCAACAGCGTGATGTTGGCCGCGGCTGCCAGGAAGGTGATCAGCGCCGCTTCGCGGCTGGCCGGTTCGGCCAGCGCGGTGGCCAGGCTGGCGGCAATCGTGCCCAGCAATGCCAGTCCGGCCAGGGTGGCAATGAAGGTCGCCGGAAGCGCCATGAACACTGCGGCCAAGGTCACTCCGAACACGCCGACCAGGATGTAGCACAGCCCCGCCGCAACCCCCGCCACCCACCGCCGCGCGGGATTTTCATGCGCTTCGCGGCCGGTGGCGATGGCTGCGGTGATCGCGGCGATGTTGAAGGCATGCGAACCGAACGGGGCCATCAGCAGGGAGCCAAGGCCGGTGACCGCCACGATGGGATTGGCGCTGGTGCGGAAGCCGTCGTTACGCAGCACCAGCATGCCCGGCATGTACTGGCCGGTCAGGGTGATCAGGAACAAGGGCAGCGCCACGCTGAGCAGGGCATTGAGCGAAAACGCGGGCACGGTGAAGACCGGCCTGGCCAACTGCAGTGACACGCCCGAAAGATCCAGCCGTCCCTGCCCCCAGAGCAGGGCCAGCCCCAGCAGCAGGATGCCGACGATGGCGTAGCGGGCGCTGAGACGCTTCAGCAGCAGATAGCCGAGGATGAGCAGAGTGGCCAGCAGCGGATCGACAGCGAGCCCGGCAAACGCCCGTGTACCGAACTGCAGCAGGATGCCGGCCAGCAGGCCCGCGGCCACCCCGACCGGAATCAACCGGATCAGCCGATCGAACCACCCCGACAGGCCCAGCACCACGAACGCAGCGGCGCTGATCAGGTAGGCGCCGATGGCCTGGTTGTAGGGCGTGGTCGCCAGCGCCGTCACCAGAAAGGCGGCTGCGGGCGTGGACCATGCGGTGATGATCGGCTCGCGGTTCAACCAGCTCAACAGCAGGCCACTTGCGCCGACCCCGATGGACAGCGACCACACCCAGGACGCGGTGAGCTCGGGGCTGAGCCCGGCCACCTTGGCCGCCTGGAAGACCAGGATGAAGGTACCGCCGTAATTGACGATCACCGAGACCAGACCCGCGACGATGGGATGGATCAGGTCAGCCGGGCGGATGGCCCGGGAGCAGGCAGCGGACGGCATGGCGAAGTTCGGACTCCTGGTGGTGGCCGGCGACGGGCCTACCGGGTCCGTTTTTATAGACGTAGAATGGACTGATATACCCAGCCACTTTGCCGACAGAGGCCAGACCAATTGTTCAAGCACGCGCAGCTTGAGTCAGTGAAAGCCTGGGTCGTCGACCCGGCGCAGCGCAGCCTGCCCCTGCACGTGCGCATCCAGCGCGCGGTGCGCCAGCTGATCCTCGATGGCGCGCTGGATGCCAGCAGGCCGCTGCCGGCCTCGCGCACCCTGGCGGGCTCGTTGGGCGTCTCCCGCGACACCGTGGAGGCGGCGTACGGCCAGTTGCATGCCGAAGGCTTCATCGAACGCCGGGTTGGCAGTGGCAGTTTCGTCGCCGACGGCGCACGTCGCCTGGGCGGACGCGGCACCACCCGCCGCACTGCGCCTGGAACACAATCGCTGCGACTGAGTCGACGCGGCGCGGCCATGTACCGCAACGGCGGGGTGCGCGATTTCATCGCGCCGCGGCCATTCGTCCCGGGCGTACCGGAGACCCGCAATTTCCCCTTGTCGACCTGGGAGCGGCTGCAACGCCAGGTACTCAAGGAATGGGGCAGCGCCGCCCTGCTGCACAGTCCGCCACAGGGCATGGCAGCGTTGCGGGAAGCGATCGCCGACTACGTCAACCTGGAGCGCGGTGCCCACGCCAGCCCGGAACGGGTGCTGGTGGTGACCAGCTCGCAGCAGGCATTGAGCCTGTGCGCGAGCGTGCTGCTGGACCCCGGCGAGGGCATCTTCATTGAAGACCCGGCCTACCATGGCGCGCGCAAGGCCTTTGATGCGGCCGGCCTGGACAGCATTCCCGTGCCCGTGGATGCCGACGGCATGCAGGTGGAACGGCTGCACCAGGCCACGCAGCCGGCCAGGGCCGCGTTCCTGACCCCTTCGCACCAGTTCCCCAGCGGAGCGACGCTGGCATTGGCGCGGCGCCTGGAGATCATCGAATGGGCCCGCCAGCAGCAGGCATGGATCATCGAAGACGACTACGACAGCGAGTTCCATTACGCCGGCAGGCCGATGGCCTGCGTGCAGGGGTTGGATCCACACCAGCGCACGATCTACATCGGCACCTTCACCAAGTCGCTGTTCCCCGGCCTGCGCATCGGCTTCATGATCCTGCCGACCGAGCTGGTCGCACCGATGACCATCGCCCGCACCCTGCTGGATGGGCATAGCGCACCGATCCCGCAGCTGACCTTGGCGCGTTTCATGCAGGGCGGGCATTTCGGCGCGCATGTGCGCGCCATGCGCGCGCTGTATTGCGAACGGCGCGACGTGCTGGCGACGCTGGTGCGCCGGCACCTGAAGGACTTCGTCCAGCCGCGTGTACCCGATGGCGGCATGCAGATGCCCTGCGTTTTCATCCGCGACATCCCGGAGCAGCGCGCCATCGATGCTGCGCGCCGTGCCGGGATCGATCTGCTCGGGCTGAGCGCCCTGCACGCGTCCAGTGCGACCGCGACAGCCGGCTTTCTGATGGGGTTCGCCGCACACTCGCCAGCCGAACTTGAGGTCGCGGTGAAAAAACTCGCACAGGTGTTGCGGCAGATCACCCGCTGAAGATCGTGTAGCGAGACAGCGAACACGGCGCAGTACACGCCGTTCGCCAGAGCGCAGCTGCGCCGCACATCTTGCCGGGAGCGCCCCAGCGCGGAATGGACTCGACGCTATCAGGCCTGCGCAGACCTGCAGAGACCTTGCCGCCAGCGCGCGGCCGCACCGTGTTCAGCGCAAGGCGTTGCGCACGCGCTCGCTGAAACCGGCAATCTCCGGCGTGGCCGGATCGATCTGCTGCGCCTGCGCCAGCGCCTGTTCGGCGAACGCGGTATCACCGCCGCCCAGACGCTCACTGCCCACCGCGATCCAACGCTGTGCCAGGCGCCGGCGCGCCGCTGCCAATGCCGGATCGGTCGGCGCCAGCGCCTGCCATGCATCCAGGCAGGTACGCGCCGCGCGCAGGCGGTTGCCGCGCAGGTTCTCGTCCAGGCAGGTGCGCGCGGCAGGCAGGATTCTTGCCGCCGCATGCCTGACCCGTGGGTCCTGCGGCGCCAGCGCCTGCGCCGCCTTGAAGCGGTCGTAGGCGCTGCTGCCCGGTGGCAGCAGCCACTGCTGGCGGGCCTCGGCCTCGTCCAGCTGCTTGAGCAACGCCTTCAAGCGGCGTTCGCGTTCGGCGGCGCTGACCGGTACTTCCATCGATTGCCGGGCCTGCCGTGCGCGTTGCACGGCCTGCTCGGCCGCTGCCAGCTCGGCGCTGTCAGGTGCCAGTTCGCGCGCATGCTGAAGGGCACGATCGGCCGCTTCAAACTGGAAATCCGCTGCCAGACGCACGGCTTCCTGCACCTGTGCATGGGCGATGCGCTGCAGGCCTTGGCGTGCGGCCGGGTCCTCGCCCGCGGCCAGCACCTGTTGGAACGCGCTGGCGGCACGCTGCAGGCGACCGCGCGCCAGATCGCGTTCACCCTGCTGCCGTCGCTGCTCCAATGCGGCATTCATCACCGCCTTCACCGCTGGCAGATTGGCGTGACCGGCGTCATAACGCTCCACGCGTTGCAGCAAGTCCGCGGCAGCGGCGAGGTCGCCGCGATCCGCCGCCCGCGTCGCCTGGGTCAACAGATCGGACAGTACTTCGTCGCGTCCTTCCAGTGCCTGCATCTTGTCGGGCTGCAGTGCCAGCACGCGCTGGTACAACGGCAATGCCGCGTCCGCTGCATCGTCCAGCCGGCCCTGCGCCTGTGCTGCCTCGGCCTGCTGCAACAGCTGTTCGATCCCGTCATGCCCACGCACCGCCTGTTGCAGCTGGGCCGCAAGCAGATCGATATCCGCTGACGGGGCCTGCAGTTCCCGCGCCAGCGCCAGGCTCTGCGCCGCGGCCTCGCGGTCGCCGGCCTGCAACTGCCGGCGCGCCTGTGCCAGCGCGGCCTGTGCGGTCTGCGCCAGCGCATTGCGGATGTCGCTGCGGTCCGGGTCCAGCGCGGCGGCCGCCTCGAACAATTCGCGCGCACCGTGTCCGTCGGCAGCACTCAAACGCCCTTCGCGCAGCGCCGAACGACCATCATCAAGCAGCTTCTGGATCTTGGTTTCCGGCCACAGCCAATCGGCCAGCGGCTGTCGGAACAGCGCCAGTACCAGTGCCAAGCCCGCCACGCCAATGGCAATCGACCGCCAGGCACGCGGACTGTTCCAGCCACGTGCCACCCACCAGCGCCCGTACAGCCGCAGCTTGTCGCCGAATGTCTCCAATCCCTGTTGGCCGCGCTGACGCCAGTTCTCCATGCGCCAAGCTTACCTATCCCAGCCTTCGCGCATCATCCACGCCGGGCAAGGCATCCAGCTTGCCCAGCAGGGTGGAGAGTTGGCCGTAGTCGTTGACCTTCAAACGCAGGCGCAGCTGCACCCGCCCGCTCTCGCGCAGGTTGTCGCTGTTGATCTCCAGTACATAGGCATCTTCCTGCGCGATCAGGTTGGTGATGTCCTTCAACAGCCAGCGCCGGTCCACCGCGCGCACCATCACGTCCACCTCGTAACCGGAACCGGTCCGCCCCCATTCCACCGGCAGCACCCGCTCCGGATGCGCGGCGGACAGGCGTGCCAGCGAGGCGCAATCCATGCGATGCACGGTGACGCCACGGGTACGGGTCAGGTAACCGGTGATCGGCTCCCCCGCCACCGGCTGGCAGCAGCGCGCCAGCTGCACCAGCAGGTTACCCACGCCCTGTACGGTGAAATCGGATTTGCCGATGCTGCCACGGCGTGCGGTTGGCCGTGGCAGCACGGGCGCCGCGGGTTGCGATGCGGCCTTCTCCGCTTCCAGCAGCGCGCGACTGACCTGGTTGGGGCCGGTGTCGCCAAGCGCTACCTGGATGTAGAGATCGTCCACGCTGTCGGCGTGGAATTTGCGCGCCGCCACCATCAGGTCCGAATGCTGCAGGCCCAGCCGCTTCAACTCGCGGTCCAGCAGTTCGCGGCCGGCCTGCACGTTGCGGGCACGGTCGAGTTTGTGGAACCAGTTGCGGACCTTCTCGCGCGAACGGCCGCTGGCGAGGAAGCCATTGGATTGCAGCAGCCAGTCGCGGCGTGGATCGGCCTCCTTGCCGGTGAGGATCTCGACGCGGTCACCGCTGCGCAGGCGGTAGGTCAGCGGCACGATGCGGCCATTGATCTTGGCCCCACGGCAGCGGTGACCGACCATGGTGTGCACGTGGTACGCGAAATCCAGCGGCGTGGCTCCGGCCGGCAAGTCCATCACCTCGCCCTTGGGGCTGAGCGCATAGACGCGGTCTTCGACCAGCTCGGCATCCAGCGCGCCGGCCAGGTCATCCGGACTGCCCGGATCCTGCGCCTGCTCCAGCAGTTGCCGCATCCAGGTGATCTTGCGGTCGAAGGCCTTCTCCGCGCCCTTGCCGCCTTCCTTGTACTTCCAGTGCGCGGCCACGCCCAGCTCGGCCTGCGCATGCATCTCGTGGGTGCGTATCTGCACCTCGATCGTGCGTCCTTCCGGGCCGATCACCGCCGTATGCAGTGATCGGTAGTCGTTGGCCTTGGGCCGGGCGATGTAGTCGTCGAATTCACTGGGGATGGGTGTCCACAACGCATGCACGACACCCAATGTGGCGTAGCAGGCACCCACATCATCCACCATCACCCGCACCGCACGCAGGTCGTACAGCTGCTCGAAGGCCAGCTGCTTCTTCTGCATCTTCCGCCAGATGCTGTAGATGTGCTTGGGTCGGCCGCTGACTTCGCCGCGGATGCCCTGCTCGGCCAGGGCCGCCGACAGCTTGTTCTTCACCGTCTCCACGTAGCGCTCACGCGCGATACGGGTTTCGTCGACTTCGCGGGCGATGTGACGGTAGGTTTCCGGGTCCAGGAAGCGGAACGCAAGGTCTTCCAGTTCCCATTTCAGCTGCCAGATGCCAAGCCGGTTGGCCAACGGCGCGTGGATGTCGCGGGTCAACTGGGCCAGCGCACGGCGCTCTTCGGCCGGCAACTTGTCGGCGGCGCGCATGCAGGCCAGCTGCCGGGACAGCAGGATCGGCACCACCCGCAGGTCGTGGATGATCGACAGCAACAACCGGCGCAGGCCTTCGCTGTTGCGGCCGGCATCGCGGCCGGCGTGCAGCGCCCACACCTGGTCGGCGGCCTCCTGGCCATCCAGCAGCCCGCTGACAGCTGCCGCACCCGCGCCCGCGCCCAGCGGCAATTCGGCCGCGCGCGCGCGCAAGCCCGGCAGGTCGAACAACAGCGCCGCGACAATCACGCTTTCATCGGCCGATAGCAGCGCCAGTGAATCCAGGGTATCGGCGAGTACCGGCCAGGACAGGCGCGGTGACACATCCGTGTCCGGCTGCTGCCAGCTGGCCAGCAAGGCCTCGCGCAGCGGCTCGGACAGGGCGCGGGTGGAGGCGCGCTGCAGCAGCGCGGCCAGACCGGGGGTGGGGGAACTGTTCACAGCATTCAATTGCGGGCGGTTGCCCCTACACTAGCGCCCACCCTCTCTGGGAACAATGTTCATGAAGCTGCCCCGCCTTGCTGTCCTGCTTGCCGTCACCGCTTTATCGTCCTTCCCGTTCACCGAAGCACACGCGCAGCGCGTGGTAGAGGGGGACCTGCAGCAACAGATGTCCGCTGCCGAATTCAATGCCGCCGGCTTGAACAAGCTCAGCGCCGAGGAACTGGTCACGCTCAACAACTGGTTGCAGGGCAAGGTGGCGCAGGCCGCCAGCGTTGCCGTGGAGCAGGCGCGCGAAGAAGGCCGCCAGGAAGTGATCGTCAAGAATCGCGGCTTCTATGACTTCGGTTCCAAGGACCCGATCGAGGCGGTGCTGGAAGGTGAATTCCGCGGCTTCAGCAAGGGTCGCCAGTACACCCTGGACAATGGCCAGATCTGGGAACAGACCGACGACACCGGCGCCAGCGGTGTGCGCAAGCAAGCCCCCAAGGTACGCATCACCCCGGGCCTGATGAACGTGTGGTACCTGCAGATCGACGGGCTCAATACCCGTGCCAAGGTCCGCCGCACCAAGTAAACGCGACCGCTCCGCCCCGGCCGGGATGGCCGGGGACGCTGTCTTCCCCTTCGATACTCCGAGCCCGCTGCCCCATGCGCTTACTCGTCCTGACCCTGTCCTTGCTGTTGCTTCCGGCCAGCGCCGCCGCGCAGGTGTACAAGTGCAAGGGAAAATCCGGGGAGACCATGTATTCCGAGCATCCCTGCGATGCGCGCGCCGAGCCGATGAAACTGCGCGAGCAGGCGGCAGCAGGCGGCGCGGCATCCGGCGGCACCACGGCAAGCCCGCCGGCCGGGGCGCTGCCCGCCAGCGCGACACCCTCCGAGGCGCTGGAAGCCGAACGCAGCTGCATCAGCACCGCCACCGCGTCCATCTATGGCTCGTCCAATGACCGTGTCGGCACGCTGCAACAGCAGATGAGCATGCTCAACGAGCAACTGGCACAGGCAACGGATGCGCAACGCAGCCAGGCGCTACGGCAACGGATGGCAACCTTCCGCCAGGCCATCAGCCGCGAACATGCCAGTGCACATACGCAGATGAACACCGCCCGCCGTGCCTGCGCCCAGCAGCACCGCCCGGGAGCCGCCATCACCCGCTGAACGCAGCCCCCTCAACTGCGCAGCGCTGCCACCCGCTGCGCCAGCTTCTTGGCCGAGATGCCGGAACGGAAACCCAGTTCCTGCGCGAACAGCGACACCCGCAACTCCTCGATATCCCAGCGCAGGGCCGCCCACTGCGGACGCTGCGCCAGTCCCTGCACGCGCGCTTCCTGCAACGCATCGACGAAAGGCTTGAGCTCCAGCATGCGCGCCTGGTCGCGCGGTGGATCACGCTTTGCCCGTTCGGCGCGCAGGATCATCGCCTTCAGATAGCGCGGGAACTGAGCCAGCGCATCGGCGGGGGTCTCGCGCAGGAAACCGGCATGTACCAGACCCGCCAGCTGCGCCTGCATGTCGTCCAGGTTGCCGCGCGCCCAGCCCATCAACGGGGACTCCAGCTGCGGCTTCAATTCACCGACCAGACCGAGGATGCTTTCGGCCAGCTTGAGCCGTTCCATCGCCTCGCCGAACAGGCGCTTGCCTGCATCGGCGCAGCGTTGCTGGAACGCCTCGGGTGTGCGGATCAGTTCAAGCCCCTCCGCCAGTACGGCGTTCAGCGCCGCATCCACCAGATCACCGCGCAGGCGCTCCTGCGACTCGATGGCCGCGTACAACAAGCCGGTCTTGGGCGACACCGGCAACTGTTTGCGCGCCTGCTTGAGCTTGTCGGCCAGGGCGATCTCCAACAGACGGCGTACGCCCTGCGGATGCACCAGTGCGGCTTCGTTCCTGTCGGCGAAGATACGCAACGCAGCCGCATCGCCCGTGTCCACCAGCGCCGGATAGGCTGGCACCCCGGCTTCACCCGGAACCTGTTCGGGAATGGCTGTGGCCGGAAACTCGCGCAGACCTTCGGCCGCCAGCGCGGCACCCGCGCGTGCGGCAAATGCGCTGCCGGCACGTTCGCCAAAACGTGCACGCAGCGCGTCCAGATCACGCGACATCGCCAGCAGCTTCATGCCGTCCTTGCCAGCACCCTGGGCCGCTTTGCCGCGTGCCGCAGTGGCAGTTGTCACTTCAAACAAGCGCAGGTTCATGCGCAGGTGCGGGTCCAGCGAATCAAGGTCGAAATCCGTCGCTGCCACCGTGGCGCCGGTAGTCTTGGACAGGAACCGCGCCAGCTCGCCACGGATGTCATCAGCCGAGGGTTGCGGCCAGGCTTCGGCAAATGCGCGCCCGAAATCCGGTGCCGGCACGTAGTTGCGGCGCATCGCCTTGGGCAGGCTGCGGATCAAGGCCGAGGCCTTGTCGGCGACAAAGCCTGGCGCCAGCCACGACAGTCGCGCCGGGTCCAATGCATTGAGCAGATGCAGGGGCACATCAAGGGTGACGCCATCGTCCTCGCTGCCCGGCTCGAAGCGGTAGTGCATCGCCAGGCGCGCATCGCCCAGCGGGAAATACTTCGGGTAGCGATCCTGCTCACTCCCCTCACCCGGCAGCAGGTCGGTCAATGACCAGTGCAGGCTGCGGCGTTGCTCCGTTGACAGTGTCTTCCACCAGCCATCGAGCAGATTGGCCGAGTGGATATGCGAAGGCACCCGGTCCAGGTACCAGCGCGCCTGCCAGTCCTCATCGGCAACGATGCCGGCACGGCGCAGCTTGGCCTCCTCTTCGCGCGCCTGCTCCAGCAGCTTCATGTTGTCGGCGACAAAACCGGCACGGGTGTTGATCTCGCCGGTCACCAGTGCCTGCCGCACGAAGATGTCATGCGCTTCGCCGGGATTGATCCTGCCGTAATGCACGGGCTTTTTCGGTGCCAGCACCAGCCCGAACAGGCTGATCTGTTCCGACGCCAGCACCTGGCCCTGGGCCCGCGACCAATGCGGATCGAAGTGCTTGCGCGCCAGCAGATGCGGCAACTCGGCGATCACCCAGTCCGGCTCGATGGCGGCGTTGGTCATGCCCCATACGCGCGCCGTATCCAACAGCGTGGCACTGAGCACCCACGGCGGCGGGCGCTTGGCCAGCGCCGAGCCCGGGAACAGGTGGAAGCGACGCTGCCGCGGCGCCTGGAAGTCCCCCTTGTCGGTGCGGTGGCCAATCTGGGTCGGCAGGCCAGCCAGCACCGCGCGGTGCAGCGTCTGGTAGGCGGCGATGCGCACCTTGTCCGGGACGGAATTGGAACCGGGTTTAAAAACGGGGTGAGGCTCCGGGGTGGCCCCCACGATTTTCGCGCCCGGAGTGGCCAATAGGTGACCCGCCGATGGCCCCCCGTGTTAAACC